>JACDEP010000133.1 GCA_013816325.1 Methylotenera sp. | reverse complement strand
GAGTTTACCTATACTCTGAATGGTTAATTCAGCATGCGCAAACTTTAAACTGCTGGCAGACCAGACAATGACGGCGTATTTTGCAGTTTTTAATTGATTCAAAATTTCGATAAGCGAGGTAACGGCAATGCCTGCGATATGGTCGGTATGCAGGTTTTTATCGTTCGCTAGCGCATTCAATGCATTGATAATTTCCGGCAGGTTTGATGGGTCAGTAGCATTGCCTAAATAGATTACCTCAGGCTTTTGCTTGCTGAATAAACGATCAGCAGTCCTCACCAGTTTCTCTAAAAATCGTGGATGGCTGCTCACGATGTCGGTCCCAATCGCCAAAATCACATCCGCGCGGTTTTTTACTTCAGTGAGCGTAGTTAGCTGCCAGCCACTATTTTGCAGCGCTAAAGTATTGCGGATGCTAGATTCAGAATGCATGTGGTCCAGCGTTGCGCCAACTATTGCTGCCAATTCCATCAAAGCACGCATGCCCTTTACCTCAGTGCCTAATCCTGCGAACAACGGCTGATTACTTCTGTCTAAAATTTCAGCAGCGGCTTTAATAGCGGACGCTAAATCGACCGTGGTTCCAGCTATGCTCGGTTTAGTTTCCGTGTATGTTTGTTCAAAGAAACTGACACTTTTCACGCAGCCTGTTTTAACCTTGATGGGAGCGCTTGAATTTATTACTACATCATCACAAAGAAGGCCGCAGGCAGGGCAGGTAACCATCATTGATTGAATTGAATCGGCAGGAGTTTCCATTTACTTAGGATTCTGCCACATAACAGCCATTTTTGGCATGCTATCTCTATACTTATCACAAAATGAAGGTTTATTTTAGGCGCCAAAAATGGTATTTTATCGTTCTTTTCAATAAGTTAATTTAATGGAGTTGTTATGGCTGTTCAACGCACGCTTTCTATCATCAAACCTGATGCAGTTGCAAAAAATGTAATCGGTAAAATCTATACCCGTTTTGAAAACGCAGGTTTAAAAATTGTTGAAGCCAAAATGGCACAATTAACTCAAGCGGATGCTGAAGGTTTTTACGCAGTGCATGCTGCACGTCCGTTTTTCAATGACTTGGTTAAGTTCATGATTTCTGGTCCAGTGATGATTCAAGCATTAGAAGGTGAAAATGCAGTACAAGTAAACCGTGATTTGATGGGCGCAACAAACCCTAAAGAAGCGGCAGCAGGTACTATTCGTGCTGACTTTGCTGAGAGTATTGATGCGAATGCGGTGCATGGTTCGGATTCTGAGGAAAATGCTGCGATCGAAATTAAATATTTCTTCGGTAAATAATTTAATCATCGCTATGCGGTGTTGCAAATAGAAAAATTACGCTTCAAATATTGCATATATGCGTCGCCTTAATTTCTCTATTTGCGCCTTGTCTAGCCCAGAAAATTACAGCTTGGCAAATTAAATCATTATAAGTAACAGGAAACACTTTGGTTAATCTACTCAATTTCAATCAGCCGCAATTGGCACAATGGTTCGCCGAGCAAGGTGAGAAGCCTTTTCGCGCCAAACAATTGATGCGCTGGATGCATCACTTCGGAGTGCATGATTTTGAGAAAATGACTGATATTGCCAAAGTATTACGTGAGAAGTTAGCCACTAAGGCTGAGATTACTCTGCCTACGGTGCAGCTGGAACAAGTATCAAATGACGGCACACGCAAATGGTTGATTGGTACCGACGATGTTAAAACGGGTTCTGCCAATAGCATCGAGACGGTGTTCATTCCTGAGGATGATCGCGGTACATTGTGTATCTCTTCCCAAGTTGGTTGTGCGCTGGAATGTACATTCTGTTCGACGGGTCGGCAGGGTTTTAACCGCAACTTGAGCGTGGCTGAAATTATCGGCCAGCTAGGAATTGCTAATAAATCACTGCGTGCAGAGAGTGGTTACGATATGTTGCCTTTATCAGACCGCATCATCAGTAATGTAGTAATGATGGGCATGGGCGAACCGCTTGCTAATTACGACAATGTGGTCACCGCTATGCAAATCATGTTGGATGACAGCGCGTATGGCTTAAGTCGTCGTCGGTTGACACTTTCCACATCAGGCATGGTCAATGCAATGGATAAGTTAAAAGAAGACTGCCCGGTTGCGCTGGCTGTAAGCTTGCATGCGCCTAACGACGCGCTTCGCGATGTTCTTGTACCAATCAATAAAAAATATCCAATCAAAGAGCTGATGGCGGCGTGTGAACGTTACCTGGTAAAGGCGCCACGTGATTTTGTTACTTTTGAATATGTGATGCTGGATGGTGTAAACGATACCGTCGAACATGCGCACCAGTTATTAGACGTAGTAAAAAACGTCCCATGTAAGTTCAATCTGATTCCGTTTAACCCTTTCCCGGATAGTGGTTACGAAACTTCTAAACCCAGCCATATTCGCGTATTCCGCGATATCCTTATGCAGGCCGGTTATGTGGTGACAGTACGCAAAACGCGTGGTGATGACATTGACGCAGCCTGTGGGCAATTAGCTGGTAAAGTATTAGATAAAACCAAACGCACTTCAAAAAGAATTCCAATAGAGGTGATTGCATGAAAGCTAATCTAAATACCATGGGCACAAGAATAAGTGCGCTACTAGTCATAGCTGCGCTTGGGTTTTTGGCCGGTTGCGTAAGCCAGCAGCAACAGGAGCGCGATACGGAAAACCTTAAAGCCCGTGCCCGTGCCCATACCGATTTAGGCGCTGTTTATTACCAGCAAAAGCAGTATGAAATTGCGCTGGAAGAATTCACTGAAGCAATTAAAACCGATCCTGGTTTTGCTTTGGCTTATAACGGCTTAGGTTTAGTGCATTCAGCGCTAGGTCAGAATGACCTAGCGGACGCGGATTTCAGGAAATCCATCCAGTTAGAACCTAATAACTCTGAATCACATAATAATTATGGTGGTTTTTTGTGTGCCAGAGGCCGTTATGATGAATCAATCAAAGAATTTTTAGCTGCGGTCAAAAATCCTTTATACGGAACCCCTGCGGTAGCTTATGCTAATGCAGGCATCTGCTCTATTCGGAAAAGAGATCTGGTTAATGGTGAAATATATTTACAGCTTGCTTTGCAAAAAGATCCTTTGCTTAATAGTGCCGCTTTTCAGCTTGCATTGATACAATTCAATAGAAAAGACGTAGTCTCTGCTAAACAGACTTTACAAAATGTCATGCTGACCAACCCAACACCAGAAATGCTTTGGCTGGCCATTCAAATCGAGCGAGCCGTTGGTGCTCAAGATGCCGAAGCTAGTTATGCTTTACAATTACGTCGCAAGTATCCTGACTCAGAACAGGCCAAGTTATTACAAAGTGGAAAATAGTGATGAATGATGACACGTTATTAGAGGCTTCTACTTCTCAAGCACAAGGTTTTGCCCCTTTAGGTGAGGTGCTTTCCGTTGCTCGTAAAGTTAAAAAGCTAAGCGCACAGGACGTGTCTAATAATTTACGCCTAAGTATCAAACAAATCAGTGATATCGAAAACAATGATTTTTCAACTCTACCGCAGCCTATGATCACCCGTGGATTTATACGAAATTACGCGCGTCTGCTAGAGATTGATGCAGAGCCATTGTTGGATAGTTACCGTGCCCGCATGCCGGATAAAACCCCTAAATCAATGAGTGTACAGTCATCTATGTACCAAGTTGTTTCGGGTAAAGAAAACCAACCGTGGCTTAAATACATACTAGGTAGCATTCTGATTTTGCTGTTCTTGCTGGCATGGATTTTTTACATTGATTACATGCCTAAACCACTAAAAAACCCTACAGGAAAAGCGCCTGAAGCTGTAGTAGCCACCCCGCCTACCACGGACTTAGCTTTGCCAGAAATTGCATTACCAGCAGCGGAACGCCAAGCTGAGCCCAGTGAAGTGGTTACGGGTACAGATAGCACCACCACCATCACAACACTCACGCTGCCGGCAGAAACAAAACCAAGCACAGATAACCAGCCGGTAACGAACATGCCAGTTACTGCCCCGTTTCCTAATGCCGTCTCACCTAACGCCACAATTCCTAATACTGCTACCACACAGGCTATTAAATCAGTTGACAGTGATAAGTCAACTATTACAACGCCTTCAAGCGCTCCGCTATCAAATACAATATCAACAAATCCAGCGTCGCCTACAGGCCAAACGACTGCAAACCATACGGCTGCAAATTCAACGCCAAAAACTAATTCAGCTGTAGACTTTAGTGCCCTCAAAGAAAAAGCCGGGCAAAATTCTGCCGCTTATATTGCTAACAAATCCCAGATGGCTGCACCTGTTAGCCAATCATCAAATGGCAATGCTGCTGCTCAGAAAGTCAGCGTCACTATTACCGAAAAAACTTGGATTCAGGCAACAGATAAATCCGGAAAAGTGATTTATGAGCGCATTCTACCTGCCGGTAGTAGTGATGGTTTTGATGGACAGCCTCCATTCACCGTGGTGATAGGTAATGCCAAGGCCACCAAGCTTTCATTTTTAGGCAAGCCAATCGATCTGGCGCCGAATACCGCGCAAAATAATGTCGCACGTATCAGGCTGGAGTAGTCCTTGAGTTTATTTTCACCTAATCTGCCACGTAACACTTTGCAGGTGATGATTGGCCACGTGCCGGTCGGTGGTGGTCTAAATGGCACCATCGCCTCCCCAGTAGTGGTGCAAAGTATGACCAATACGGATACTGCTGACGCAGAATCAACTATCAAGCAGGTTTATGAGTTATGGCAAGCCGGTAGCGAAGTAGTGCGCATTACGGTTAATTCACCCGAAGCTGCCGCTCAAGTGGGCAATATTCGCCGTGGTCTGGATGCGTTAGGATGTAATGTGCCTTTGGTCGGTGATTTTCATTATAACGGCCATAAATTACTCAGTGCTTATCCAGATTGCGCGGAGTCATTAGCTAAATACCGTATTAATCCCGGCAATGTTGGCAAAGGCTCTAAACGCGACGAACAGTTCGCCTCCATGATCGAAGCGGCCATTCAATATAAAAAAGCGGTACGTATTGGTGTGAACTGGGGCAGCTTAGACCAAGCAAAAATGGCGCAGATGATGGATGATAATGCCAAGCTGGCTGAGCCATTGTCTTCGGATGCATTGATGCGCGAAGCGTTAATACAATCGGCATTAGAGAGTGCACAACAAGCTGTAGAAATTGGCTTGTCACCTAACCAGATTGTCATTTCCTGCAAGGTCAGCAATGTCCAAGACTTAGTCAAAGTCTACATGGAATTGGCTACCCGCAGCGATTACCCATTACACTTAGGGCTAACTGAGGCCGGCATGGGGTCAAAAGGTATTGTCGCCTCGGCAGCCGCACTGGCATTGCTTCTACAGCAGGGTATCGGTAATACCATACGCGTGTCACTTACGCCAGAACCGACCGAGTCACGCACTAAAGAGGTAATTGTCGCGCAGGAAATATTGCAGACCATGGGTATACGTTCTTTTACGCCGCTTGTCACAGCCTGCCCTGGTTGTGGCCGCACCACTTCTACGTATTTTCAAGAACTAGCTATGCAGATTCAAACTTATCTGCGTAACCAGATGCCGCTTTGGCGTAGTCAATTTGCAGGTGTAGAAAATATGAGCGTGGCCGTCATGGGCTGCGTGGTCAATGGTCCTGGTGAGTCCAAATTAGCTAATATCGGTATTAGCCTGCCCGGTACGGGTGAAACGCCAGTAGCGCCAGTATTTGTGGACGGCGATAAAACCGTGACGTTAAAGGGCGACAACATTGCACAGGAATTCCAAGCGATAGTAGAAGATTACGTGCAGAAAAACTATGCTGAGGGCGGTAAATTACATCATGTTAATCCGGCAACCCCGACCAATAAAATAATTTTAATTAAAGCAGTCGCATGATGATAGAACCAATAAATTTAGACTCAAAAAACACGGCACAAAAAACTAAAGCCACAAAATTTCAAAGTATTAAGGGTTTTTACGACATCCTCCCGGAACATACTCCGCTATGGTTCAAGCTGGAAGACACAACGCGCCGGGTATTAAGTCAGTATGGCTACAAAAATATCCGCATGCCGTTAGTAGAGCCTACCGATTTATTCGTACGTTCTGTGGGTGAGCATAC
>JACDEP010000132.1 GCA_013816325.1 Methylotenera sp. | reverse complement strand
ACCATCTTCCAATCGATATTGCCGAGCTTGCCATGCGCAAAAATACCAACGGATTTGGTTACGGAGGCATATAACAGATCTGTTCCTACTGCAAAAGCTGGCTTAATATGGAAAAAAAGCACCAAGATCGGAGTCATCAAGGAGCCGCCGCCAACGCCAGTAAGCCCAACGAGCATGCCGACTAGAAAGCCAGCGAAAATATAACCAAATTCCATATGGAGTATTCGTTAAGTATTATAAGAGCGCACACTATATCAGTAAGCCTGCACGTACTTTAGAATATGTTATTCTATGGTTAGCATTTTTAATTATATAGATTCGCTCAGCAATTGAGCTGGAGAGTGGGATGAAGCTTCACCAATTACGCTATTTGCATGAGGTTGCGCGACAAGGACTCAATATTACTAGCGCTGCGGATGCTTTGTATACTTCTCAACCTGGCGTAAGTAAACAGATTCAATTGTTTGAAGAGGAGTTAGGCCTGCAAATATTTCAACGCAATGGTAAGCGTTTGACTGGCATTACCGAGCCTGGCCAGCAGATATTGGCATTAGCTGCAAAAGTAATACGTGACGTTGATAATATCAAGCGCGTAGGTGACGAGTTCAGTAATGTGGAAACCGGCACATTCACCATAGCCACTACGCACACCCAAGCACGCTACAAGCTCCCAGCTGCGGTCAAAAACTTTATATTGCAATATCCGCAAGTAAAGCTGAATATCCACCAAGGAAATCCAATACAGGTTGCGGAGCAGGTTGCAAACGGTGATGCTGATATTGGCATTGCTACCGAGTCTATCAATAGCTTTGAAAGCTTGTTATGCCTGCCTTGCTATCAATGGAACCGTTGTGTAGTAGTGCCGCATGGGCATCCGTTACTAGATGAAGGCCCAATCACCCTCAAGAAGCTTGCTGCACATCCGCTTATCACGTATGACTTTGCGTTTACTGGCGGCACATTGGTATCCAAAATATTCAGCGAGGCCGGATTAACACCCAATGTCGTATTTACAGCAATTGATGCTGACGTTATCAAAACTTATGTGACCTTGGGCTTAGGCGTCGGCTTGCTGGCTAATATGGCATATGACCCCGAACGTGACGCACATCTGGTGGCTATTGATGTCAGGCATTTATTCCCGGATAGCACAACTTACTTAGGCATACGTAGGGATGCCTTCCTGCGCGGTTATATGTATGGCTTTATTGAACTAATCGCACCGCATTTTAATCGCAAGGCTGTGAATGAAGCGCTGAAAATCGGTGCATAATACAATTAACTAATAAGAGTCGAGCATGTATAAATCCCTTATCGTATTTACATTTTTATTGGGTGCTTGTAGCGCTATAAACACTCATGCTCAAAGTGAGCAACCTCTAGTTGGCAGAGTGCGTGAAGGCATGCCAGCGATAGATCCAACGACCGCAATTTATGAATTACCAGTTGCAGAAGGTATCAGTCATCAGGATGTTATCGATAGCTTAAAAAGTTTGAGTGAGGGCAAGAACTTCGTTAACCCTGCCAATTTCCCAATCGGTGACCACATGAAAGCACGGGGTCAGGCACCAGCTGGCGTATTAGAGGTCAGAGCATTTTGTAATTTGGGATTAGGCGCGGAAATCATGCTTGATCATCCTGAGTTCGTAGTATTCGCGCCGTGCAGTATCGCCATTTATGAAAAGCTCGATGCCAATAATAAACTTAAGTTATACCTGGCATTAGATCGTCCTACTTACGATCTAAAGAGCATCAAACATCCTACCGAACGGGCAAAAAAAGCTGCGCAAGAGTTGGAAACCATTTTACTGGAAATCATGGATAAAGCGCGTAAAGGCGATTTGTAATACAGCCCAGAAACATATAGCCCAGAAAAATACAGCCCAGAAAAATACGGAAACATAAATGTCAGAACCCATCTTAATCGCTAAAAACTCTTTGCTCAGCAGTTTTATTTTACCCCGCATGGCGAATCGCCATGGCCTGATTGCAGGGGCGACCGGTACCGGTAAAACCGTCACGTTGCAGACGATGGCGGAAGGTTTCTCCAAGCTTGGCGTGCCAGTGTTTATGGCCGATGTAAAAGGTGATTTGTCTGGGATGTCGGAAGCCGGGGGCGGGAACCCGAAAGTTGAAGCCCGAGTCCAGCAACTGGCTTTAACTGAATTCAGTTACGCTAAATCCCCTGTCACTTTCTGGGATGTTTTTGGCGTAAAAGGTCATCCGGTACGCACTACCATGGCGGAAATGGGACCTTTATTGTTGGCGCGTATGCTAAATTTGAATGATGTGCAGGCTGGTGTGCTGAACTCCGTTTTCAAGATTGCCGATGACAACGGCTGGCTACTGCTGGATCTAAAAGACCTCCGAGCCATGATGCAGCATGCATCTGAAAATGCTGCAAAATACATGAGCCAATATGGCAATATTTCCGCAGCAAGCGTGGGGGCGGTTCAGCGGGCATTGCTACAATTGGAGACAGAAGGTGCTGACCAATTGTTCGGTGAGCCCGCGATGAACTTGGATGATCTGATGCAGACGGATTCCAAGGGTCACGGCATCATCAATATTCTGGCATCGGACACGTTATTCAATTCACCGCGCATCTATGCTACTTTGCTGTTGTGGCTGCTTTCGGAGTTGTTTGAAAAAATGCCGGAAGCGGGAGACTTGGATAAACCCAAACTGGTATTTTTCTTTGATGAAGCGCATTTATTATTTAACGATGCTCCCCAGGCTTTACTGGAAAAAATAGAACAAGTAGTGCGCCTCATTCGTTCGAAAGGTGTGGGCATTTATTTTGTCAGCCAGAACCCATTAGACATACCTGACATGGTCCTGGGCCAATTAGGTAACCGCGTTCAGCATGCTTTGCGTGCATTTACTCCGCGGGACCAGAAAGCCGTTAAATCCGCAGCAGATACGTTCAGGAGCAATCCTAAAGTAAACGTTGCCACAGCAATCACCGAACTAGGCGTAGGTGAAGCCTTGGTTTCATTCTTAGATGAAAAAGGCATTCCTACTCCGGTTGAGCGAACTTTTGTTTGTCCGCCAGATAGCCGCGTTGGTCCTGCGACCGACGCAGAGCGAGCTGCAACCATAAAGGCATCGAGCGTATATGGTTTTTATGAAAAAGCTGTGGATCGTGAATCAGCCTATGAAATTCTAAAGAATCGTGCTGAGCAAACCGCAGCAACGGAAGCTAAAGAAAACGAAGGTTTCGACTGGGGCGGTATGTTTGGGGGCAGTGGTAAGAAATCAACTAGTCGCTCTGATGGCGTATTTGAAGCAGCAGCTAAAAGCGCTGCACGTGCCATTGGCTCACAGCTAGGCCGGCAGATTGTAAGAGGTGTGTTAGGTTCTATTTTAGGCGGTCGCAAATGAGTGAAAACTCAAATTTTGTTGCAGTATCTTTATCTCGATACCCTTTGTCGCTATACAGTGTTGCGTGCAAAATTAAGATTTAAATTGAAAAAATGCTAGTTTATGCTAACCGACATTGAAATCGCCCAATCTGCAACACTGGAACCGATTTCAACTATCGCCCAACAACTCGATTTAACGCCTGATGACCTGATTCCATATGGCCATCATATTGCTAAATTAAGTCCTGCCTGTATTGCAGATTTACAAAGCAAACCTAATGGCAAACTCATTTTAGTCACAGCTATAAGTCCGACGCCAGCGGGTGAAGGTAAGACCACCACAACGATTGGCCTGGCAGACGCACTCAATCAGGTGCTGGCACCAAGCGAAAAAAAAGCCATGGTCTGTATCCGCGAGCCTTCTTTAGGGCCTGTGTTTGGCTTAAAAGGTGGTGCTGCCGGTGGTGGACATGCGCAAGTAGTGCCCATGGAAGATATTAACCTACATTTTACGGGAGATTTCCATGCCATCAGCGCCGCTAATAATCTACTTGCTGCGCTTATTGATAATCACATCTATCATGGGAATGCCCTAGATATAAACCCCGCAAGCATTACCTGGCGTCGCTGTATGGACATGAATGACCGTGCACTACGTAAAATCACCTTAGATACACATGGTAAAGATGGCTGTTTGATAGAGCGCCATACTGGTTTTGATATTACGGTGGCTAGTGAAGTGATGGCAATTTTTTGCCTGGCGACTTCATTAGATGATTTAAGGGCACGTCTTGGTAATATCGAGATAGGCCGTACCAAGACCAACGAGCCGGTATTAGCAAAAACTTTGCAAGCTGAAGGGGCGATGACTGCGCTGTTAAAAAGCGCGTTCCAACCGAATCTAGTGCAGACTTTGGAACATACACCAGCCATTGTCCATGGCGGGCCATTTGCCAATATCGCACATGGCTGCAATTCGGTTGTCGCCACCAAAGCCGCATTGAAATTAGCTGATTATGTAGTGACCGAAGCTGGCTTCGGGGCGGATCTAGGTGCAGAGAAATTTATTGATATCAAGTGCCGAAAAACCGGCCTAAAGCCAGATGCAGTAGTGTTAGTAGCTACGGTGCGCGCGCTTAAATACCACGGTGGAGTAGATGTGGCTAGTTTGAATGTAGAAAATTTAGCCGCATTGAAATCTGGTATTAGCAACTTAGAAAAGCACGCGCATAATCTTAAAAAACATTTCGGCTTGGAGGTTATAGTTGCAATTAATCACTTTAGCCGTGATACCGATGCGGAAATCACGCTGCTACAATCTGAGGCTGCATCGAGGGGCATCGCTGCGGTTATATGTAAACACTGGGCAGATGGCGGCGCTGGCGCTTTGCAGTTGGCTGAGAAGGTTGTAGAAATCACGTCTATTGCATCGGATACTTTTAAATTTTTATATCCTGACAGCATGCCGATTTGGCAAAAACTGGAGACAGTGGCACAGAAGATTTATGGCGCCAGTGGCATTGAACTATCAGCAAATGCCAAATTGACATTAGATACATTGTTGCAGGAATATAACCATTTCCCTGTCTGCATCGCTAAAACCCAATATTCATTTTCATCGGATCCCAGCTTGCGAGGTGCGCCGCAAGGCCATATCTTGCAGGTACGAGAGCTGCGATTGTCGCGAGGGGCTGAATTTATCGTAGCGATTTGTGGTGACCTGATGACTATGCCGGGCTTGCCACTGCATGCTGCTAGTGAGCGCATCAATGTAAATGAAGCCGGTATGGTGACAGGCTTATCCTAATCGAAAATAACCCTGTACAGAAATATTGAAGTAAAAATCCATGTTAGTCATTACAGAATCAGGTTCGGCCGAGCAAGTTATTACAAAGTCGCGTTTTATTGCCTTAGCGACCGCTTGTAACGATGAACGAGCAGTGGGATTGGCATTGCGTCAGTTCGCCAGCCAGCATCAGAATGCCCATCATTTGGCTTATGCTTTTCGTTTAAAGGCCGGCCCAAACGGCAATATCATGCAGCGCTTCTCAGATGCAGGTGAACCCTCAGGCACTGCGGGCATGCCGATACTTAAGCTAATTGAAGGTCGCGACCTTATGAATGTGTGCGTAGCGGTGATACGCTACTATGGTGGTATCAACCTTGGTACTGGCGGCTTGGCGCGGGCTTATGGAGGTACTGCTAAAATGGCGTTGGATGTGGCAAAAACTGATAATTTCGTAGAAGTGCATGAAGTGAGTTTGACGATCCAGTACAAGCAGATGGATATGCTGACCCGCGAATTAATGAAATGCAATGGTAAAATTGTGCGCAAAGCATTTAACGAAGCAGTTGATTTAGTGCTATCGTTACCCGTAAGAGAAACGTCCAATTTTATAAATCGTTTCAAGCCATATTAAAAACTAACCGCCAAGTAGCGTCACTCACTGAGAAAATATGATAAAAGACGTTCCAAAACTTATCAATTCGAAACTCCCCTCAGCTTCTACTTATGATATATGGGCTTGGGTATTGGCTGGTTTGGCATTGTTTTTTATTTTATATGTGCATTTACTATCATCACTTTTAGCGGGCTTGCTAGTGTATGAGTTGGTACACATCATCACGCCATTCATCGCGCGTAAATTCCCCTCTAAACAGTCAGGCAACCGCTCAAAACTTTGGGCTATTGCCATTTTAGTTTTCGTCATAGTAAGTTTGCTAGCCTTGGCGGGTGCAGGCTTGTT
>JACDEP010000014.1 GCA_013816325.1 Methylotenera sp. | reverse complement strand
GTACCGGCTTATTTCTAATGGGTTAGCCACTACCAATTTAATCTTCATCTTAAGCACACGTTCAAGATCCACGATCCAATCAGTACTATAGGGCTCAGTCGTAGCGATGACTGCTTCGCCGTTTTTGGTAGAAATCGGCATGATTCTTAGCCGTTCCGCATACCCCTTGGAAACAATTTGTGCGGCAGAACCAAAATCTAGCTTCAGTGGATCAATATGGTAATAGTCTAAATTGGCACGATGAGCTAGCCATTGGGATAATATTTCTACGGTGATAGCCTTATGGGGGGCTTTCAAGCTTTTCCATTTTTGTTCGCCAATGATGACTAATGGATGCAGATTAGAACTATCAAGTTTGCGATCTTTGTATAATTTTTCGGCATGGACCTTATCTACCAACCCATCATTAACCAGCATACGCAACACATCACCTAAGGTAAGGCGTCCGGTAGGGGTGGATAGCGCAGCAACTTTGCTCATCGAAAAACCTCTATTATTGATAACATGCACTCATCTTTATAACGTAATAACATCCAAACCTCAACCCTTAGGCTCTCCATCCTCACGCTTTAATCCGCATGGATAAATCGATAGCATGGACATTTTTTGTAAGCGAACCGATAGAGATACGGTCAACGCCCGTCATGGCTATTTCGCGTACATTACCTAATGTGATTCCACCGGAAGCTTCCAGAATGGCTGGCTTAGCATGTAGATTGTTTAATCGTACCGCTTCTATCAGTAGATCTATCGTAAAGTTATCCAGTAGAATACTGGCTGCACCTGCCATTAAAGCCTGTTCTAATTGGTTGAGGTTTTCTACTTCAATCTGTATGCTTTTACCTGCATTCAATGCAAAAGCCTGTTTCATTACTTCCGCGATGCTCCCTGCTGCTGCAATGTGGTTTTCTTTAATCAATACGCCGTCATATAGGGCCAATCGCTGGTTATGGCCGCCTCCAACAGTTACAGCATATTTCTGAGCCAGTCTTAAATGCGGCACCGTTTTACGCGTATCTAATATCTGGCTGTGCGTGCCGGCAATCGCATCTACATATTTTCGCGTTTCAGTTGCCGTGGCAGAAAGCGTTTGTAAAAAATTCAAAGCACATCGTTCTGCAGTTAATAAGGGCCGGGCCAACCCGCTGATTTTGCATAATATTTGGTTGGCTTTAACACGCTCGCCTTCCATTATTTGCCAATCCAAGTTTATACCTTTATCCAGTTGCCAAAAACAACTGTTGACCCAGTCTATGCCGCAAATTACCGCATCTTCACGTACTAAGATAACTGCTGTTGCCAATTGTCCAGCGGGCACCAATAAGGCAGTTAAATCACCTGTCCCGATATCTTCCGCCAGCGCATTTTTAACTTGCGCATGTACTAAATCAAGAAAGGCCATGGATTTTTTCATGTGAGTATTGTTTAAATATGAGCATCGTTTTAATGGTAAGTTCTTTGTTTGAATTATAATGCTACAAACCTTCACCTTCGCTAATAATTATGAAACTGCTATATACCGTCAATAGCCCATATGCACGCAAAGTACGTATTGTAGCGGCAGAAAAACATATTGAAATGGAACTGGGATTAGTCGTATTAGCGGACCCTGATTGCCCGGTGAAGCAATATAATCCTTTGGGTAAAGTACCCGTGCTCATCCTGGATGATGGCGACAGTCTCTACGATTCCCGTGTGATCGTTGAGTTTCTAGACCACCGTACGCCATTGGCGCATTTGTTACCGCAAGACCATAGTGCAAAAATTCGCGTACGCCGTTGGGAAGCGCTGGCAGATGGCGTTTGTGACGCCGCCGTTGCTGTAATAATGGAACAACTCAAAGAACCACCAAAAGCCGAATTAATATCCAAGCAAATGAGCAAGGTGCTGTCTGGCTTGCAAGTGCTGAATGACGATCTAGGTGATAATAAATGGTACCTGCATAATACATTCAGCTTGGCAGATATCGCTGTTGGATGTACCTTAGGGTATCTGCAACTGCGTTTTGCGGATGTGTTCGATTTTTCTAATGCCTACCCTAATCTACACAGGCTTAATGCCGCATTACTAAAACGGGAATCTTTCCTGCATAGCCAGCCGGTTCCTAACTAACGTTTTGAGCCAACTCACTTAACCGCTAAATAATACTATCAGGGTCGTCGTCCAGTATGCTGGATAGCTGCGTTTTTTTACGCATGGTTTGGCGGTCTATCAAGCGCTTTTGGGCAGCCACAGGAAAGTCGGTAAAACGGATCAGGTTACGTTCAATCAACATCGAAATCAGGTCTTCCAATACGCGGGCAAGTTGGATGTCACTTTCACGGAATACCGAATTTTTCGCCAGCGAATTCTCTAAGTAATCAATGTATTCGCTGACATTCTCTTCAATGAATTGCCAGTCTACCCCCAAATTGTCTGAGGCACTTGCCGCGATAATGTTGCCTTGAGCGTTTCTTAGAATATAAGCCATAGAGCCTCATCAATGCTGATTGTGGTAACGATTTTAATACTTAATCGCTAATTTTGATACTGGCAAAAAATGCTAGCCATGAATTTAGCTCGTAGGCTCAAATTTAAAAATTCGAGGTTTAAATCGCCCGGTTTATAATGCCTCCGCCCAAGCAGACATTACTCTCATACACCACAGCGGATTGTCCGGGCGTAATAGCCCATTGCTTCTGGCCAAATTTCACTTCAACTTCGTCGCTGGTTAAGCGGTCAATCTCGCAAGGGGCATCAGGTTGGCGATAGCGTGTTTTAGCCGCGTATACCCAATTGGTAATAGGTTGTTCTTCTATAGTATTACCAGCAATCCAATGAAGCTGCCCAGCTATTAAACCATCGTTTAGTAATAGCGGATGCTCATGACCTTGCACCACGATCAGTTCATTTGCCTCCATGTCTTTAGCTGCAACAAACCAAGGTTCGCCGTTACTTTCTCGGCTGCCGCCGATTTTCAGGCCCTGGCGCTGGCCCAAGGTGTAATACATCAAGCCTTCATGACGGCCAACCAGTTTGCCTTCCGGTGTTTTCATATCGCCTGGTTCACGCGGCAGGTAGCGGCTTAAAAATTCCTGGAAAGGACGCTCGCCGATAAAGCAGATGCCAGTTGAATCTTTCTTCTCAGCATTGATCAAGCCGGCATTACGTGCGATCTCGCGTACTTCGCGTTTTAGGTATTTTCCTAATGGAAATAGGGTTTTAGACAACTGCGCTTGGTTCAAGCGGTGCAAAAAATAGCTTTGATCTTTGCTGCCATCGTCCGCTTTCAATAACTGAAAGCTACCCGGTGTCAGCGGGTTTTCACGCACTTGGGCGTAGTGGCCGGTAGCTATCAAATCGTCGCCCATATCCATTGCGTGGTCTAAAAATGCTTTAAATTTAATTTCAGCATTGCACAAAATATCAGGGTTGGGCGTGCGCCCGGCCTTATATTCACTTAAAAAATTGGCGAATACTCGGTCTTTATATTCAGTGCTGAAATTCACCGCTTCAATATCAATGCCTATCTTGTCTGCAATCGACACGGCATCAATCAAATCCTGCTTACTGGAGCAATATTCGTCGGTATCGTCATCTTCCCAGTTCTTCATGAAAAGGCCAGTTACCGTATAGCCTTGCTCTTTTAAAAGCAGTGCGGTGACTGACGAATCTACTCCGCCGGAAAGGCCAACCACGATTTTTTTCTTCTGAGTTTTGTTTAAGTCCATTGCTTAATTAATCTTTATAAATGTATCACTACGTCTAATGAATATTGTTTACCGATTAAGTAATCCTCGATACAGGTAATCACCTGGGGACTACGCATCAGGCTAGCCTTGCTGCGAATTTCTTTTATATCCATCCAAACAGTGCGGAGAATGCCTACATCTAAAGGACGTTGCGGCTGATGATTGCTTACGCTGCCAATAAAGGCGAAGCGCAAATACGTGATGCCATTATGCTCATGCTTCCAATGATATATGCCCAATAGCGCTTCTGGTGTGAACGTATAAGCAGTTTCCTCCAGCGTTTCGCGTATCACTGCTTCTACGATGGTCTCGTTATCTTCCAAATGCCCTGCGGGCTGGTTGAAACGGGGGCCGCGGTCGGTGGTTTCTTCTACCAGCAAAAATTTGCCATCACGCTCTACGATAGCCGCAACGGTAGCATGCGGCATCCATTGCCGATCCAAATCTTGCTGTTTTGAGGTCTGCTGCACTTTGAGTCTTTGAAATTCTTGGATTGAGAAGTAGTAGTATTTTAACCTGAAGTAGGAATATTCGCTAAAAGCACTAAACAGTGGTGCCTAATTGGGGAAATAAACCCATCAAACCATGGGCGATAAACTCTACGGCCATTGCAGCCAGTATCAAGCCCATCAGACGCGTAACGATATTGATACCTATAACCCCTAGCTTGCGAGAAATTCGTACAGAAAGCCTAAGGATGACCCAAATGATAAGGCTGATGAA
The DNA here is from genome assembly GCA_013816325.1 of Methylotenera sp. Taxonomy (GTDB): domain Bacteria; phylum Pseudomonadota; class Gammaproteobacteria; order Burkholderiales; family Methylophilaceae; genus Methylotenera. Next base: position 17,710 of record JACDEP010000014.1, on the reverse strand, counting down.
GAAGATAGGGATCGTCAATGCGAAATGTCCGATGAAGCTACTATTTTGCTGGGCAGCGATGATCATGTTGCTGATAGCACCGGGGCCGGCTAGTAGGGGAATGCTAAGCGGTACGATGGCGATGACTTCACGTTCAGCCAATGTCCTGGCTTCTTCCGGCGTTTGCCGCGTACCGCTTTGCTTGCCGTGCATCATAGAGATCGCAATCAGCATCAGCAGTATACCGCCACCGACCTGAAATGAAGGAATTGAGATACCAAAGAAGTTAAGGATCCTGTCACCAACAAAAGCTGAAACAGCAAGCACTATAAATACCGTAAAGGCCACAGTCCTGGCGGTTTTCTGTCGGTCTTCCTCACTCCAACCGTCAGTGGCGCTGATGAAAATAGGCACGCTGCCAATTGGATTAACAATGGCAAATAAAGCCACGGCTACTTTAAACAGGATAGCCCATTCGGTCATGCAATACTCCTTAGACAAAAACATGTTGCGCGGTAGCAATTATGCCCTAGCGTATAGTGAAGTTATGCGGAGTCTAGTAGCGCATAGTCAAGCTCACTACAATAAACTATAGTGTCGCAGACATTTAGCATATTGAAAGACATTTTTTTGGATACATCAATTCTATCTGGCCCTGGTAATCTTATTGAGCCACAGATTTACCTCGCTTCGCGCAGTCCGCGCCGAGTTGAGTTGCTAAAACAATTAGGTATCACTTGCCAAACCCTGCCGGCAGACATTGATGAGACGGTATTGTTAAACGAATCGCCGATAGATTATGTCATACGCCTAGCAAGGCAAAAGGCAGAAGCCTGCCTGGCAGTCTTAAACCCAGCCCAGCTTTTATTGCCTATTCTGGCAGCAGATACTACGGTAGCTTTGGGGAAGATGATTTTAGGTAAACCAATGGATGATAACGATGCAAAAGCCATGCTGAAGATGTTGTCGGGTACTACGCATGAGGTACACACAGCCGTGGCATTAGCGTTTACAGGTAATATTGAAGTGATGTTATCGACCACAACCGTAGAAATGATGACGCTTACCGAAACGCAGCTAGACGAATATATTGCTACTGGCGAACATTCAGACAAGGCCGGTAGTTACGGCATTCAAGGTCGGGCAGGCGCATGGATCAAGCGTATTGAGGGCAGCTATACCGGCGTGATGGGTCTGCCGATTTACGAAACCATGTTGTTATTAAACAAGCATGTTGATAATAAGCATGGTATTAATGAGTGCTACTGACAACGCTATAATTAAAAAAGATTGCAAAAGAGACTAACGTGAGTGAAGAAATACTGATCAATGTAACCCCACAAGAAACGCGTATCGCGATGATGGAGAATGGCGTGGTGCAAGAGCTGCAGATAGAGCGGAGCACCTCCTTAGGCCTGGTCGGCAATGTATATCGCGGCGTAGTGTGCCGAGTGTTGCCAGGCATGCAATCCGCCTTTGTTGAAATCGGTCTGCAACGCGCTGCTTTCCTACATGCAGCCGATGTCTTTGAATGCGGTAGCGCAGCGGAGTTACTGCCAATCCAGCAGGTATTGCACGAGGGTAAAAGCCTGATGGTGCAAGTGATTAAGGAGCCGATAGGCACCAAAGGCGCTAGGCTGACCACGCAAATCAGTATCGCCGGGCGCTTTCTCGTGTATTTGCCGCAACAGGAGCATATAGGCGTTTCACAGCGTATTGAAGATGAAGCCGAACGTGAACTCCTTAAAGCCAGGCTCATAGGCCTACTGCCAGAAAAGCGCGATGGCGGCTACATTATCAGGACCATGTCGGAAAACGCCTCAGATGAGGAGCTGTTGGCCGACGTTGATTACCTCAATAAAACATGGGCCCATATTAGCGAAAAAAGCACCAAAGTACCTGAGCGTACCTTAATTTTCCAGGACCTGAATTTGCCTATGCGGGTTTTGCGCGATGTGTTGTGCGCAGAAACCGAAATGATACGCGTCGACTCCAGCGAAACCTACCAAAAGCTCATTGAATTTTCTAATCAATACGCCATTACGGCATTGGATAAACTCGTGCATTACCAAGGCGAGCGGCCTTTGTTCGATTTGTATAACATCGAGCAGGAAATAGAAAGAGCGATGTCCCGCAAGGTAGAACTTAAATCCGGTGGTTACCTGATTTTTGACCAGACTGAGGCCCTGACCACGGTAGACGTCAATACCGGTAGTTTTGTTAGCGGAAAGAACCTATCAGATACTATTTTCAAAACCAACTTGGAAGCCGCGCAATGCATTGCGCGTCAATTAAGGTTAAGGAACTTAGGCGGGATTATTATTATGGATTTTATCGATATGGATGAGGATAACCAGCGTGAAGTCGTGCTGGAAGAATTACAGAAAGCGGTAGCACGTGACCGCTCACGTACTGGGGTAAATGGCTTTACGCCGCTAGGCCTGGTAGAGATGACACGCAAACGCACTCGTGAAAGCCTTGCGCATATTCTTTGCGAGCCATGCTCAATTTGCAAAGGTCGCGGCGAAATGAAAACTGCGCAAACCGTATGCTACGAGATATTGCGTGAGCTTCTCAGAGAAGCGCGTCAGTTCAATGCACGCGAGTTGAAAGTGTTAGCAGCACCTAAGGTGATTGATATGCTGCTAGAAGAAGAGTCACAAAGTCTGGCGAATCTTTCGGATTTTATCGGAAAACCGATATCACTACAGGTGGAGTCCCAATACAACCCAGAATATTTTGATATTATCTTAATATAAATCAATGTTCTTAGGAAATCGCCTGCGGATTACCGCCAATAAAAGGCGCGTTGTAAAGCAGCACGGTTTTGCTTAAATCATCTGTATCAAGCTTGGGAATAGTGGATTCCAGCGCTTCAGAGGACGCAGGTTGCTCTAGTACTGATTTAGCCTCACGCATCAATTTTAATAAAATAGCATCCAGTTGATTAGATTCTTTCAGATATTTAGCGAATTCTTTTTCTGCCAGATCAAGGTTTTTGAACAGCTTATCAGCACTGCTGTGAGATTCCATAAGAGATTCAGCGCGTTTATCCAAGGCAATTTTATGTTCACTGATCTGGCTCCTTAATTCACCAATCACCGCATTTATCCATTTATTACAATCCGCATGCGCTTGCTCAAAAATAGCCTGTATCTGCGCACCCAAACCTAAAAAGAAACGACGGATTAAAAATCGTTTTTCAGTCAATACATTGACCGGGTCATTACAGAAATCATCGGTAATCTTTTCCAGGGCCTGCATGTTATGGACAAAGTTGCTCATATCAAGCGGTATGGATTGGGTTTTTTCAAAGCCGTGCTTACTCCAGAACAAATGGTATAAATCATCAGCATGTTTCTTAATGGCATGCCCCTCTATCGTAATTTCTTCGGCAAGGTTACAGGCCTGACGCGTCAAGTCCCGCATGCTCCGGTTCAGTCCTCCGGTAGTCCAACTGTCACCCATATCCTGTTTTGCTTGATCGAGTGTGGTATTCAGATAACCCATACTCAAGCGGCGTAATAATTTATCACACAGGCGTTTGATCTTTTCACTGCCTTGGTTAAAAGTCAGTATCGAGGCTTCATAACGCTTGCGGTCCACCACTACTTTTGTAAGGATTTCCTTTGAAGAATCGCGATTCTGGTTCTGTAGCTCACGCAATTGTGCCAATTGCACCTTCATATTGGAGACCCGCATCTGCGCAAGTTTGCGTGAAGCCCGAACCATACCGGAAACTTCACCTATCACAGCACGGCCAAGAATCTCATGTTTGGCTTCAATCATTTGGTTGGCCAATGCATTTTCAAGCAAACCTATACCGCTGCGCTTTAATAGGGCTGGGTCCTTACGGATTTTTGCTACCAAGGCTTTTTGCGCAGACATTGCAAAAATATTGCTGGCATCCATACCAAGTTCACGCGCGGTATTTTTAATCTGTTTCTGTATCAGCGCATCTACTTCGGCTTCGGTTTCCAAGCCGTCCCATAGAATGTCAATTTTATTCAGAACGACCAGCTTATGCGTCGCGCGTTTTTGCACATATTCTGTCCATATTTGCATGTCAGAACGGGTAATACCTGTATCAGTTGCCGTTAAGAACAGTACTGCATGCGCATTAGGGATAATACTGAGCGTTAATTCAGGCTCAGCGCCCATGGTGTTCAGGCCAGGTGTATCAATCACTACCAGGCCTTTTTTGAGTAGTGGGTGAGGATAATTGATCAAGGCATGACGCCATACCGGAATCTCGACCATGCCCTTCTCTGCAAGCAGGCGGGGCATGCTTGGGTCTTCTTCATTCCAGAAGCCTAGTTTTTTTGCGGTTTCTAAATCCACTTCACGTTTTTGCACCAATGACCTTAAGGTTTCTTTCATGGTAGAAGGTGAATCAATGTCTAAACGAATTTTGTGCCAGATGCCCGGTGCAGTTTTAAGGTAGGTAAGAGTGTCATCGGTTTGTCTTGTTTCAATCGGCAAAAGCTTGATACAAGGCTCTTCGCGTTCATCCCAGAAAATTTCGGTAGGGCACATGGTGGTGCGACCAGGTTCACTTGGGAGCAAGCGCTGGTTAAAGTCGGAAAAGAACAAGGCATTGATGGTTTCGGTTTTACCGCGCGAAAACTCTGCCAGAAAGGCCATGACCAATTGGTCTTTTTTTAAGGTTTCTTTAATGTCATAAAGACGAAGCTCTTGCATCGCCTCTGGCATCTCTGCGGCGGATAGCCAGTCTATGTATTCATCTATAGAGGCGATCAGCCCATCGCGCCATTCGCTGTATTCATTGATTTTTAAGCCCAAATTAGAGATTAGGTCGGAAGTGCTCGCTAAATCTGAATTGGAATTATTCATAATAGGTATTCTATATTAATGTGACTTAAACTTGGTTTCTTAAACTTGGTTTCTTAAATCTGATTTAGAAAAGTAAAAGTTTATAGCAAAAGTAAAAGTTTGTTTTCCAGTGGGATCAAGATGGTTGTGAGCAACAATTGTGCCGCAATGATGAAAATGAGTGGTGTAAGGTCTAAACCGCCAGCCGTAGGGATGAACTTTCTTAGAAAGCTCAACACTGGGAAAGTCAGGTGGTCAAGCACAGGAGCAATTGGTGTGTAAGGATTGATCCAGCTCAGAATGGCTTGAATCAGTACCGCATACATGAAGATCGTGATGGACATGGTGATCACGCCAAGCAGCGCTACTACAAAGACGATCCACCAGATATTACTGCCAGCGATTAATAATGGGAAACCTTTGAGCCACAGGGTACTAACTGTCAGTACCCACTGCGTAATATAGGCTAATAGCAAGGTAGAAAGGTCGAACTTTCCTAGGCTAGGCACAATGCGTCGCATCGGCTTTACTGCAAAATTGGTGAGTGTGACAATGACCTGTACGGCCTGTTGCTGGAAAGAAACCTTGGTGAGCTGGAAGTAAAAACGCAGCAAAAATGCCAGCGTCAGCAGGCCTAATAGGGTTTGCAGCAAAAATAGTAGAGCGTTATTTAACATGATTTTTCGATTATTTAGCTAGCGCATTGCCTAGGGATTTGGATTTATCTGCGGCAGCTTGGGCGGCTTTCCGCATGATTTTTTTGATGTCAGCGTTTTCCAAAGAAAGTATTCCTTGCTCGGTCGTACCGCCTTTTGAGGTGACTTGTGCACGCAGCGCTTTGACGTCAACAGCGCTACTAGCCGCCAATAAACTAGAGCCTTTGAAAGTTTGCAATGCTAGCATTGCAGCTTCATCCACGGTTAAACCAAGGCTAACACCGGCTTCCTGTAACGCTTCAATCAAATAGAACACATAAGCTGGGCCACTGCCGGAAATGGCAGTGACTGCATCCATCTTAGATTCATCATTTAACCACAAGGTTTTGCCTACGGCGGCGAGGATAATTGATGCTTGCTCACGTTGTATTGTGCTTACGGTTTCCAAGGCATAAAGCGCAGAAACACCGGCCTGAATCTGTGCCGGAGTATTAGGCATAACGCGTACGATAGCTTGGTGATTATTCAGCCAGCTTGCGATATCTACAGTGCGGATACCTGCGGCAATTGAAATGACGAGTTGATTTTTGATGCTCCCTGCAAGTTGCTGGCAAACGGCTTTAAGCTGTTGTGGTTTGATTGCTAGAACAATCACATTGGTGTGGCTAATATCATCATAATCGTCCGTGCTTTGAACGCCAAACTCATGGTTAAGCTGCTGGCGTTTTTCAGCATCTAATTCTAAAACGGTAATTGCAGTGGTATCAAAACCATCATTCTTTAAGCCACCAATAATGGCGCGCGCCATATTGCCACCGCCGATAAAGCTAATCTTCATGTGCTCATGCCCTGTTTATTCTATTTAAATGACACTTATGTATAATTTCTGGCGCCAAACAACGCTGTGCCTATACGTACAAAGGTTGCGCCCTGTTCTATCGCTGTAGGATAGTCACCAGACATGCCTATAGACAAGGTGTCAAGCTCAAATCCTTGTGCAATAAGCGCATCATAACATTCCCGCACTTTTTTAAACTGCATCCTTTGTAGCATTAGATCTTCGGTAGGCGCGGGAATCGCCATCAAACCGCGTAGCTTTAGGTATGGCATTTTATTGATTGCAGTGGCTAGCTCTGCGAGCTCATCTGGCGCCACCCCGCCTTTACTTTCTTCCTTGCTCGTATTCACCTGTATGCATACTTGTAGAGGCGCTAAGCCGGCAGGCCGCGTATCGCTTAGCCTTTGAGCGATTTTCAGCCGGTCTATACTATGCACCCAACTAAAATGCTGGGCAATCAATTGGGTTTTATTGCTTTGGATAGGACCGATGAAATGCCATTCGATATCAAGATCCGTCAACTCAATCTGCTTCTCGAGCGCTTCCTGCACATAGTTTTCGGCAAACTTATGCTGTCCTGCGGTATACGCTTCACGAATCACGCTAGCAGGTTGCGCTTTGCTTACCGCTAGCAGCTGCACATTTTGAGCGGCATTATGAGCCGTTTTTACAGCATCAATAGTTGCTAGAATGTCTTGCAAGCGATTGCTAATTATGGTCATAATTCACTTAGATCTAAACTATAAAAATACTATAGGCTTTGGCTGGTTATATTGCTACGCTTTCTTAAGCTTTATCGCCGTGATTTTAGCCAGAGCTTTATACTTGCAGCGTCAAAAATTAATCATAATTATAACTTGGAGCAAGGTGTGGACATTTCAGATTTACTCGCATTTTCCGTGAAAAATAAAGCCTCAGACTTGCATCTTTCAGCAGGGCTGCCGCCAATGATCCGGGTGCATGGCGACGTACGTAAAATCAACGTACCAGCCATGGATCACAGTCAGGTTCACGATATGGTGTATGACATCATGAACGATAGCCAGCGCAAAGTCTACGAGGAAACTTTGGAATGTGACTTCTCGTTTGAGATTCCTAACTTGGCGCGGTTTCGTGTGAATGCTTTCAATCATAACCGCGGTTCAGGTGCAGTATTCCGTACCATTCCCGCTAAAATCTTGTCCTTAGAGCAATTAAATTGCCCGCCCATTTTTAAAGATATTGCCAATACACCACGCGGTATCTGCTTGGTGACCGGCCCAACCGGTTCCGGTAAATCCACCACGCTGGCGGCGATTATCGATTACATCAACGAAAACGAATTCGGCCACATTCTAACCGTGGAAGACCCCATCGAATTTGTGCATACTTCAAAAAAATGCCTGATTAATCAGCGTGAAGTCGGGCCCCATACATTGTCTTTTAACAACGCGTTGCGCTCCGCATTGCGTGAAGACCCGGATGTGATTTTGGTAGGCGAGATGCGCGATCTGGAAACGATACGCTTGGCATTGAGTGCGGCCGAAACTGGCCATTTGGTATTCGGTACCTTACACACCAGCTCTGCCGCTAAAACGGTAGATCGTATTATCGACGTATTCCCAGCAGCAGAAAAAGAGATGGTACGGTCCATGTTGTCAGAATCTTTACGGGCGGTTATCTCACAAACGTTATGTAAAACCAAGGACGAACAGGGCCGTGTAGCTGCACATGAAATCATGATCGGTACACCCGCGATTCGTAACTTGATTCGCGAGAACAAGGTAGCGCAAATGTATTCATCCATTCAAACAGGGCAGAATATCGGCATGCAGACATTGGATCAGAACTTACAAGACCTGGTAAAACGCAACATTATTTCTGCCAATGAAGCCCGCAGTAAAGCCTCAAATAAAGATTCCATCATGGGCTAATGGTGAAATCTTGTTAGAAAACTAAAAAATACTTACGTATCAAGGGAAGAACATGGAACAAGGGCAGGCAGAAAAATTTGTATTTGATTTATTGCGGTTGATGCTGGCAAAGAAAGCATCAGATATGTTTATCACTGTCGGTTTTCCACCTGCCATGAAAATAGACGGTAAGATGACACCGGTAAGCAGTCAGGTGCTATCAGCACAGCAAGCCCGTGAAATCTCACGCTCCATCATGAATGACAAACAAACTTCCGAGTTCGATGCTACCAATGAGTGTAACTTTGCCATTGGTATTCCGGGAGTAGCACGTTTCCGCGTTAATGCTTTTGTGCAACGGGGCTCGGTGGGAATGGTATTCCGTACCATTACCACCAAGATTCCGGATTTTGAGGAACTGGGTTTACCAGATGTATTGAAGGATATCGCCATGACTAAGCGTGGTCTGGTGATTTTCGTCGGTGGGACCGGTTCCGGTAAATCGACCTCACTGGCGGCTATGGTAGGTTACCGTAACCAGAATAGTTACGGCCATATCATTACCATTGAAGACCCGGTTGAGTTCGTACATGAGCATAGAAATTGCATCATCACACAGCGTGAAGTAGGCGTGGATACTGATAACTGGCACATTGCCTTGAAGAATACCTTGCGCCAGGCCCCCGATGTAATCCTCATTGGTGAGATTCGCGATCGCGAAACCATGGATTACGCAATTGCTTTTGCAGAAACCGGTCACCTTTGCATGGCAACCTTGCATGCAAACAGTACCAACCAGGCTTTGGATCGTATTATCAACTTCTTCCCTGAAGAGCGACGTCATCAGTTATTGATGGATCTGTCTCTTAATACCCGCGCATTTGTTTCCCAACGTCTGATTCCTAAAAAAGAAGGTAAAGGCCGCGCCGCGGCGATGGAGATTATGATTAACTCTCCATTGATTTCAGACTTGATTTTCAAAGGCGACGTGCATGAAATCAAAGAGATTATCGCCAAATCACGCGAGTTAGGCATGCAGACTTTTGACCAGGCTTTATTCGACTTACATGAAGCGGATGTGATTACTTACGAAGATGCTTTACGTAACGCCGACTCAGTCAATGACATACGTCTTAAAATCAAGCTTGAAGGCAAGGGGGCGCATGGCAAGGATTTATCTGCGGGCTTAGATAGTTTGGGAATTGTCTAACCATATTTAGGCATCGAAAGGCGGCTTGCGACCTGAGTAGCGTTCCAGTAATCGCAAGTCATCATCGGTATGACCAACGACCTCGGTTGCTGCCTTGGTCATACTGCGCTCTGATTTTCCGGTGATGTTAAAAGCATTGTGATGTGTCGCATTAATATGCTCATCGTGATTATGCCCAAGGTGTAAATCGGTTTGGCCGTAACAGGTGCAGAAATACAGCTTCTCTGGCTGGCTGTTTAAATAGACGCCGGTGCCGCGAATACCAATCGTTGCAGTATGCGTGTAAATCCTGGTCATGTTATCGCGTTTGCCAAATACCGAAAGCAAACCGCCAGTCAATAAACGTAAGCCAGAAACAACGGCATTATCTTTACTTGCCACTTCTAATGAAGTGCCTTCCTGCAGCAAATACGAATCCTCGCCCATGCTGAATACTAACCTGCCTCCATACGCAACACTCAGCCTGTCACCCGCTTGGATACTACTGGATTGATTGGCGATACGTTTGTTGATGAACACATCGCCTTCTAATTCATGTATCACGCCAGTCAATCTTTTGCCAGCATGACCTAATGGCAAATAGAGCGCTAAAGGTAATGCTACGGCCGAGGTTAAGAACTGGCGGCGCTGTAGCTGATTGTTACGAGCATCTGACATAGGAACTCCAAAAAAACTACAAGTCTGCCGAGTATCCAGCTATTTATCATTTATATCGATTAGTCTGCAGATACGCAGATTCATTACAAACAGCTTGAATTCTAAATTATTTTGTCCGTTTTATTTCTTAACCTTGATAAACCACTTGCCCATTTACTAGGGTAATTTTAACTTTTCCCGCTAATTCCAAATCTGTGAATGGACTATTCTTACCTTGGCTTTTAAGCGTAGTGGAGCTGACTCTCCAATATTCATCCGCAGCAAAAATGCAAATATCGGCATTGCTATTGACGCTAAGGTCACCGGCTGGAATACCCAATATATCAGCTGAAACCTGGGTAACACATTTAATGGCTTGTAGCAGGTCTATTTTTTCCTGCTTCGCCCATTTCAGGGTCAGTGATAATAATAGCTCCAAACCGGTAGCACCTACTTCAGCTTCAGCAAATGGTGCCAGCTTAGCATCGTCATCCACCGGTGTATGGTCTGAACAAATCGCATCGATGGTGCCATCTTTCAAACCTGCGCTTAATGCCTCTTTATCGCGCTGTGATCGCAACGGCGGTTTGAGGTGGCAATTCGCATCGAAGTAAGCAATATCATGTTCAGTCAGATGCAGTTGATTTGCGCTCACATCGCAGCTTATTTTTAAGCCTTGTTTTTTAGCGTCGCGAATCATGTTTACACCTTCAGCGGTAGATAGGCGGCTGATATGTACGTTTGCACCGGTTTCCTTTGCGATACGGAGGATAGCAGCAAGTGCAAGCGCCTCAGCTGCGCTAGGTATGCCTTTTAAGCCGAGTCTGCTAGCCACCTCGCCGTCATGCGCTACTCCATCTTTGGCTAAAAATGGTTCTTCAGCGTGCAAAAATAGGGTGAAGCCAAATGTGGCGGCATATTCCATAGCTCGCCACAGTACTTGAGTATCAGTAATCGCCACATTTGCCTGAGAGAAGCCCACACAGCCAGCTGCGCGCAGTTCACCCATTTCTGAAAGAATCTTGCCTTCCAGTTGTCGGGTTAAGGCGCCTAGGGGATAAACATGTGCCAAGTTCAATTGCTTGGCGCGATGCTTGAGCATTTCTACCAACCCAGGTTCGTCCAGCACTGGGTCAGTATCCGGTTGGCAGGCTAGGCTAGTGACGCCACCGGCAACCGCAGCTTGAAGTTCGCTGATGAGGGTGGCTTTATATTCTTGTCCTGGTTCGCGTAGTCTGGCTGACAAATCCACCAAGCCCGGGCAGACAATTAAATTGCTAGCGTCTATAGTCTGGCTTGCCGTAAATCCATCTGGAGCCGTTCCTAGAGCCACAATCTTGCCGGCAGCGATGAATAGGTCTAGCTTCTTGTCGATATTATTTTTAGGGTCTATGACGCGACCATTTTTGATATGTATTTTCATATTAACTTCCTGAGCTTTAGCTTCCTGTACCCTGGCTAGTCGACCCTTGACTTGCGCTTGGCTGTCCACCAGAAAGTATCGCCATTACCGCCATGCGAATTGCGATGCCGTAAGTCACCTGCGGCAAAATTACTGACTGCGCGCCATCTGCCACGCTGGAATCGATCTCCACACCGCGATTCATCGGGCCCGGATGCAACACTATCGCATCCGGTTTTGCTAGGCTTAGCTTCTCTTGTGTCAGACCGTAGGTTTTGAAATACTCTTGTGCACTTGGCAGCATGGCGCCATTCATCCGTTCATTCTGCAGACGCAACATCATGACTACATCCACGTCTTTTAGCCCAGCTTTGATGTCATGGAATACATGGACACCAAGCTTTTCCACCTGTGCAGGCAATAAAGTTTTAGGAGCAATCACACGCACTTCCGGCACGCCCAATGTCGTCAGGGCATGAATTTCGGAGCGTGCCACGCGTGAATGCAGCACGTCACCGACAATAGCCACGCGCAGATTATGCAGCTCCGGTTTGTATTTGCGGATGGTAAATAAATCCAGCAAGCCTTGGGTAGGGTGCGAATGACGGCCATCGCCCGCATTAATCACATGAATATGGTCCGGCACATGTTTTGCAATGAAATGCGCTGCGCCGGATTGCGAATGGCGCACCACGAACATATCGGCATGCATGGCGATAAGGTTATCCACGGTATCGAGGATGGTCTCGCCCTTGGATTGCGACGACGTACCTACGTTTAAACTGATGACATCAGCAGAAAGGCGTTTGGCCGCGATTTCGAATGTGGTTCGGGTTCGAGTGCTATTTTCAAAGAACAGATTGCACACGGTTTTGCCACGTAACAGCGGCACTTTTTTCACTTCACGTTCTGCGACACCGACAAAAGATTCTGCGGTGTCCAATATCTGGTTTAATATTTTTTTTGGTAATCCCTCAATGGAAAGCAGGTGTCGTAGGCGGCCATCGGTATCTAATTGGGGATTATTCATGTCTGTGCTTTATTATTGATAAGTTGAAGGCTCAAGCTGTTATCAGCGTTTTGCACTAACTGTAGATTTTGCGTGGCATCTAATGGAATATCTGCAGCTACGATCTGCGGCGCAATCGGCAGCTCCCGGCCACCGCGGTTAATTAAAGCCACCAAGGTAATGCTGGCGGGACGGCCGTAATCGAACAGCTCATTCATGGCGGCCCTTGTGGTGCGACCGGTATAAAACACATCATCTATCAGGATAATATGTTTATTATGGACTTCGAAGGGAATCTGACTCGGCCTATTTTCAGATTTGAGGCCGCGCTGAGCGTAATCGTCCCTGTAGAAAGAAACATCCAGGGTGCCATGCTCTATGCCTTTTTCAGCGATAGTGGGCGCTAACAAATCCAGCAGTTTCTGCATTAGCCAGACGCCACCGCTATGAATACCGACCAGTGCGGTGTTCTCACGTAATAAAGGCTCAAGCTTTTCTGCCAGGGTTTTTAGCAGTACTTCTGCGTTGGGTATATGGGTAGGTGTGTTCATTATTATTGATTAAATATTTTTTCGCGGTTAATTTTATCGCGAAGTTCCAGTTCTATACTATCAAAGTAACTTTGCAATATAGTTTGTGCTGCCACTTGGTCTAGCATGGTTTTTTGTGCGCGGCCTTTAATGCCACCCTCGTTCAACTTGCTGCTTGCTTCAACCGAACTGTAACGCTCGTCTACCAGCATCACTGGCAAATTAAAGCGGCCATTCAAACGGCGGGCGAATTTTTTGCAAAGTTGCGTTACCGCATGCTCGCTGCCATCCACATTCAAAGGTAATCCTACTACCAGTAACTTCGGCTGCCATTCTTTTATCAGATCGCTGATTAGCTGGAAGCGAATTTCGTTGCTTTCGTTATCTATTGTGGTCAGCGGGTTTGCCGTGCCCAATAGATGCTCGCCTACCGCCACACCTATGCGTTGTTCGCCAAAATCAAAGCCCAATACGGTGCTTGATAATACTTTTTCAGCCAAATATACGTTTTCATTATCGATCAAACGCTCGTTTTGAATGGCTTGCATCAAGCGTGCCCCGCTTCGTCGGATAACATGGCGAAGTTTATGCCGAGCAGCGCCATGGTTGCATCTAGCCGTTTTTCATGCTGCATTTCATAGAGTATGCTATTGAGTGAATCCACATCTTTGGGTTCAACGGAGAGCCAGGCATTCTGAGCGATTTCCTGTTCCAGCTGACCTGGCGTCCAGCCAGCGTAACCCAAGGTGAGCAGCATTTTTTCCGGGCCTTCGCCAAGCGCAACCGCTTCTAGGATGTCCTTAGAGGTAGTCAGCGCCGTATTTTCCGCAATAGTGATTGAGCTATCCCAATCATTTTTTAATTGAGTAGCAGGGTGCAGTACAAAGCCACGCTCAGGTTGCACAGGGCCGCCATATAACACAGGCTGATTGGCGATGCTGCTATCAAGCAGCTCTACATTGATTTTTTCGAACAGTGCGTTGTAGGTAATATCGGTATGGCGATTAATGACCACGCCCATGGCACCATCTTGATTATGCGCGCAGATAAAAGTGACGGATTTTGAAAAGTAAGGGTCAGTCAAGGCGGGCATCGCGATGAGGAGGTGACCTGTAAGATTTATATTTTCCAATGACATTATTTTACCATAGATAATTGTTTAGTAAACCATTGTTTATATGGCATAAATTACTGTGCATTTGCATTAAAATTTATAGCGCGACAAACTCAAAAGAGGCCGCTTCTAAGTAACCGGTCACTTCTAATCCAAAGCCAGCCATGCTCGGCATTTTGCGTGGGTTGGCTAGCAACTTCATTTTGCGCACGCCGCAATCCAGTAGTATCTGTGAGCCTATGCCGTAAGTACGCAATTCTTGGTTAATGCGTATCGGTTCATCTGCACCAAGAATGCGTTCAACAATTGCATCGCCGCTTTCCTGGTTATGCAGCAACACCATTATGCCTACATCCGCATTAGCAATCGCTTTCATTGCCTGCAAAGTGTTCCAGCTATGCGTACAACTGGTGCTGTCTAGCAGGTCGAATATAGATAGCGGTTCGTGCACGCGCACTAACACTTCTTCTTCTGCAGTCGGCGTACCTTTTATTAGTGCTAGGTGCGTTTCTTTGGCAATCTTGTCGCGGTAAGCAATCAATTTCATCTCGCCATAAGGCGTTTGAACTATGCGCTCGGCAGCACGTTCCACCAAACTTTCATTTTCTGCGCGGTAATGAATCAGATCCGCAATTGTGCCGATTTTCAGGTTGTGTTCAGCAGCAAACTGCATCAGGTCGGGTAAGCGCGCCATGCTGCCATCATCTTTAAGAATTTCGCAAATGACACTGGCGGGTTCACAACCTGCCAACTGTGCCAAGTCACAGCCGGCTTCTGTATGCCCGGCACGTACCAAAACACCACCATCTATCGCTGCAAGCGGGAATATATGACCGGGACTGACAATGTCTTTAGGTTTGGCGATTTTCGCAACCGCTGCCTGCACAGTCCGTGCGCGGTCTGCAGCTGATATACCGGTCGTAACGCCTTCTGCAGCTTCAATGGAAACCGTGAAGTTGGTGCCCATACGCGCACCATTCTTCTGTACCATTTTGGTTAGGTTCAGCTGCTTGCAGCGCGCTTCAGTCAGCGTCAGGCAGATGAGGCCGCGGCCATGTTTCGCCATGAAGTTGATATGTTCGGCTGTGGTAAATTCTGCCGCCAATACCAAATCACCTTCGTTCTCGCGGTTTTCATCATCTACCAGCACAACCATGCGGCCGAGCTTAATTTCATCGATGATATCTTTGGCGGAACTGATTACGTTTTTATTCATAAGACCTATTTTATTCTAATTAGGAAGCGCTGCATAACTGTAGCGAGTGGTTGAAGTGCAGGGCGCACGAGCACAGAAACCGAGAATAGTATGAGTATACAGCGAGGTTATGAGCACTACATTATGTAGCAATTAAATCGCGCAGCTAGTGTTCAGTGTTTCTATGCGGGTTCGTCGGTATTGCTTTCCGTCATCCACTCACTCATACGCTCTACATAGCGTGCAATCTGGTCGACTTCCAAATTGACGCGACTACCCACGCCTAAAAATTGCAGCGTAGTATTTTCCAATGTATGAGGAATGAGATTCATGGAAAATATGTCTTTTTCTACACTATTTACGGTCAAGCTGACCCCATCCACGCAAATAGAGCCTTTGATGGCGATGTATTTAGAAAGGCTATGTGGCGCGCGGATGTCTAAACGCCAGCAATCGCCTAACTCCTCAAAGCGCACCACTTGACCAACGCCATCTACGTGGCCACTCACTAAGTGGCCGCCAAGTCTGTCATTCAAGCGCAAGGCTTTTTCTAAGTTTACGGTTTTATTATGACCTTCTTCGGTTGGTTCTAAGCCTACTGTAACCGATAAGGTTTCTTTGGAAACATGCGCTTCAAAATGCGTATCGCCCAAGCTGATTGCGGTAAGGCAAACGCCATTAACGGCAATGCTATCGCCAATAATCACGTCTTGCATATCAAGGCCATTGCACGCAATGCAGAGCTTGACGTCCTCGTCCATGGGCGTTGTGTGTTCGATTTGACCTACGGTTTGAATGATGCCTGTAAACATGAATACGATTTTAACAGAGAAGGTCCGCGTATTAACTAACTATGTTGCCAAACTTTCACAGCAGAAATAATCAGGATGATGGCCAATAAAGGTAAAAGGTAGGTAATTGGCATGATGCCTAATAAGCGGCTACCGATAAATGCACCTGCAAATGAGCCTGCCACCATGATGGCGACAAATTTTCTTTCCGTTCGAATAATGGCAAAACTTTCGTCTTGACTGTAGCGGGTGAACCCGGCAATCATAGTGGGGAGGCTAACCGCCAGAGAAAGACTGCCAGTCAGTTTGAGATCAACCCCAAACAAAAGTACGATGGTCGGAATCAATAACTCTCCACCAGCCACTCCCATCAATGACGCCACTACACCAATACCAACCCTGCTATCGCACCAACAATAGCGAGAGTTATTCCGGTGAAAAGCTGATGGGACGGAACGTTGGGGTGATGGCCCATTAAAAGCGCTAGCGCGATAAACACCAGTAACACAGCGAGCAACCGATACAGTAAGCGAGATTTAAGTTTAATCGCCCAGCCAGCACCTAACCATGCACCTATCAAACTACCAGCAAGCAAGGTGATGATGATTTGCCAGTGACTAAATACTGCTAGCCAAGGAACGACGTTGGCTCGAAAAGGGAGCGCCGCAGCGACTACGGCCAAGCTCATGGCTTTATTCAAAATAATTGCTGGTAATGCACTAAAGCCGAAAACTCCAATTAATAATGGCAGGCGAAATTCCGCACCGCCAAGGCCAATCAAGCCACCCAGACTTCCGACGAATGCGCCAGCATTGAATATTGCTAAGGGATTTCTTTTATTCATTTTGTTATGTATGTGGATTCACGACAACGCTATTATCGCTTATGTACTGTTGCTGTAATAGTTGCTGCAATGTAAAAATGAATGCCAATCTACTGCTATCACCAATCCTCTACTAACCAAATTGCACAACCCTGTTAGAATCCTGCCTATGTTTTCAATAATAAAATCATCATTCGCCAAACTTGCCGTGTTTGAATTGTTCGTTGGCATGCGTTACACACGGGCCAAGCGCAAAAATCATTTCATCTCGTTTATTTCCCTTACCAGCATGATAGGTATCGGGCTAGGCGTTGCCGCCTTGATTGTGGTGCTGTCAGTCATGAACGGCTTTCAAAAAGAGCTGCGCACGCGTATTTTGGGCGTGGCTTCGCATCTGGAAATTACAGGTAACAATAATCAGTTAAGCGATTGGCAACACATTGCTGCTAGCACCGTAAAACAGCCGCATGTGCTCGCGAGTGCTCCTTATATTACCGCACAGGGTATGCTGAGCTACGGTTCCGGCGTACAAGGGGTCATTATTCGTGGCATATTGCCTTCTGCCGAAGATAAAGTGGCAGACCTGGGTCGCCATATGAAGGCGGGCAGCTTGCAAGATCTGCATCCAGGTGAATTCGGTATTATCTTAGGTACTGACTTGGCCTTTGCTTTAGGCGCACAAATAGGCGACAAGGTGGTTGTATTAGCGCCGCAAGGCCAATTTACGCCCACTGGTGTGGTGCCACGATTGAAACAATTTACCTTGGTTGGCCTATTCCAGATCGGTATGTATGAATATGAT
>JACDEP010000013.1 GCA_013816325.1 Methylotenera sp. | reverse complement strand
CCAACGTCATCTAGCAAAGTGATAGTCGCTTCATCCAGTCCCATGCTTTCAGTGATCAGGTTGGCAACCATCAACGGCAGTTTTTTTGCTAGACGTTTTTGGTTGGCATGTTCCACTAGCTTCTCACTTTCAGCCGCAAAACCCACACAGAACGGGGCGTTCGGCAAACTGGCAACTCCAGCCAGAATATCTTTATTACGCTTCAACTCCAGCGTAAGTGAAGCCTCACTTTTCTTGATTTTTTGCGCACTAGGTTGGGCTACAGCATAGTCTGATACAGCAGCAACGCTGATAAAAATATCGGTAGCATCAAGCTTTTGGCGGGAGATGTTCGTCATGACCGCCTGATACATAGCATCGGCACTTTTTGCAGTGATTTTTTTCACGCCTAAAGGAGTGGCTAATGAAGTTTCGCCGCTAACCAAAGTGACTTCCGCACCCATATTCCTCGCGGCGGTTGCCAAGGCATAACCCATCTTCCCACTGCTTAAATTGGTAATGGCACGTACCGGGTCTATCATTTCAAGTGTGGCGCCCGCAGTAATCAACACACGTTTTCCAGAAAGTATTTTAGGCGTTAAGAAGGCACTTATTAACGCTAATAAATCCTCAGCTTCGAGCATGCGGCCTAGGCCAACTTCGCCGCAGGCTTGCTCACCGTTGGCAGGTCCGAGGACGTTAACGTTGTCTGCATGTAACTGCGCGATATTGCGCTGGGTAGCAAGTGCTTCCCACATCTGTTTGTTCATCGCTGGAGCGACCAATAAAGGGCAATCCCGTGCCAAGCACAAAGTTGAGAGTAAATCGTCAGCACGGCCATGGGCGAGTTTCGCCAAAAAGTCGGCACTGGCTGGCGCCACCAAAATGGCGTCGGCATTACGTGAGAGTTCAATGTGCGGCATACCGTTGCTAATACTACTGTCCCACATGTCAATATACACGGGTTTGCCAGAGAGTGCCTGCATAGTGACTGGCGTAATGAACTGGCAAGCAGCTTGCGTCATCACTACCTGTACATCAATACCGGCCTTAACTAATAGACGCACCAATTCCGCCGCTTTGTAAGCCGCTATGCCGCCCGAGATGCCGAGCACTAGTTTTTTCTGTCTTTGATGCATAATGGCATTCTAAACTATTTTCAAATACTTACCGAGACGCCAGCCCATTTGAACATCTTGAAATTCGCTACTGTTTTATCGCTTACCATTATCTTTACTACGATTTTTATCGGGCCTGCTCAGGCAAGACGGGTTAATCCTGCATCGTTGGAGCAATCTAATGTCCCGTCTAATACTATTGAAACAGACAATGAAACGCCCGTTGGATTTCGCTTTACTACCTGTCCTTTGCCAAACACCCCCCATCCCACGTCTACTAGCCGCGTTTGGGAAAGTGAAGTTACGGATTTAGCCACCTGGCAACGATTAAGCAACACCATGCGTGGTACGGAATATAGTAAATTTGTAATAGATTTAAAAACCAATAAGATTTATTTTGTGGATAGCCATGTATTTACTCTGCATGTAGATTTTGTGTTGGATTACCTGCAAAAACTGCCGCGCACCGCTAAAAATCTCAAGGCTTATAACCATAATTACAGCACTAGGAAGCCACAGTTTATTTTAGGGTATTTAACGCATTACCCAAAATTGACTGGTGGCGAATTATGGACGTTCTCATTTTGGGAAGGCGATACTATTCAAGCTAAGGATATTCGTCTTGCCTATAAGTGTTTGCAGAAAACGTTTACGGTAGGCCAAGTTGGCAGCAAAGTCAGTCTTAAATTCCGGCCGGATTCCTCAGCGCAGGAAGCTGTTGCTAAACAGCTGGTTCATTATGGTATTACGAGCATCAACAACAATCAAATCTATCAAGCATTGCCCTATCAGGCTTTTAATACTGGCAATGCAATCGGTCGCCTATTCATAGTTCCGAGCGATACTAAATTAGAAACGCTCACGTTTAGTGACGATGATATTGTGTTGCTACAAACCAGTTATCCGGATATTTCACCGGTAGCTGGCATTATCACCACACGTTTTTCTACCCCACTTTCACATGTTAATTTACGCGCAGCAGCTTGGGGAATACCTAATGCGAGCATAAAGAACGCCAATAATGACTTTAAAGAGCTTGATAAAAAATGGGTATCTTATGGTGTACAGGAGTCTGGATATACGCTCAAGCAAGCTACTGATGAGGAGGTGACTCAACATAAAAATGCCAAGTTAGAAAAAGCTAAAGTAGTGATGCAGACAGCGGATTTAACCAGCGCCTCTTTATTGCCCCTCAACAGAATCCGTGCTGAAGACGCCAGTCAATTCGGGGCTAAAACCGCCAATCTAGGGGAAATAGTCCACGCCGACCTTGCAAGTGTGAATATTCCTGATGGTTTTGGCATTCCGTTCAGCTATTACCTAGCACATATACAGAAAAATGGGCTTGACCAGAAAATTCAACGAATGTTGAATGTTGCGAGATTTAGCAAAGATGCGATATGGCGTAAAAAAAGTTTGCAAACGATACGTCAAGCGATAAGCAGTGCGCCTATTGACGAGGCAAGTATGCAGCGGATTGTGGGTCAATGGCAAAGTCAGCTAAATGGTAGCGGTGTATTCGTACGTAGTTCGACTAATGCTGAAGACCTTAAAGGCTTTAATGGAGCGGGGCTATATGACACCGTGCCCAATGTAAAAGATAGGGCGGCACTGCAAGCGGCAATCAAGCAAGTATGGGCATCGGTGTGGAACTTGCGCGCAGTTCAGGAGCGCGAACATTTCGGTATTCCGCATAACAAAGTATTCCCTGCGGTGCTCATACAAAAAGCCGTGAACGCTACTGCCGCCGGTGTATTGCTGACTACGGATATTTGGGGACACCAACCTCGCACCTATACCATCAACGCTAAGTGGGGCTTAGGTATGCGGGTGGTAGAAGGCCAAAAAATTGCTGAGCAGATACTGTTTGATACCGGCAATGAAGGTACGCGTGTCATTAGCCGCTCGGATGAGTCCACTATGCTAATTGCAGACCCTAACGGTGGCATTATCGAAAAGCCTGTAGAAAAAGGCGCGGCGATATTGACGGAACAGCGTGCCAAACTGCTGGCAGATTCAGTAGATCGCGTCGCAGAAGTATTTAACCAAATAGATATCTTGGATATTGAATGGGTGCTTGAAAACAAGAACGGTAAAGATGTATTTTGGATTGTGCAGGCAAGGCCATATATAAGCGGACCCAATAACAGCTTAAAACAATAGAAAAAAGAAAGCAAAAATAATGTGGCGTAAATTACGAATCTTGATTTTGTTGCTGGTATTGGCGACGGTCATACAACAAACTTGGCTGGAAAAAGTTGATTTAAACTGGAAGCATAATTTTTACGTTGCAGTGTATCCCGTGAATGCTGACCGCAGCGCCAAAGTGAGTGATTACTTACGCACATTGACACGAGACAATTTTGAACCGCTTGCTGAATATTATGCCGTAGAAGCAGCGACTTACAAGCTTGGTTTACGGCGGCCAATCGAAGTGCAGCTAGGTGCCCAAGTAAATGATATCCCACCGGCGCCACCCCAGAACAGCAGTCTATTGGATACGATAATCTGGAGCTTGAAATTCAAGTATTTTGCTTGGCAACACAGTCCTAAGGTTAATGTGAAACCGGAAATACGGCTCTACCTACTTTATTATGACCCAGCTGCTCATCATCGCTTAAGTCACTCAACAGCAATTAATAACGGCCGTATAGGACGCGTTAATCTCTTTGGTGATAGCAGTTACGCGAAACAGAATTTAGTGATTGTGGCGCATGAGTTACTGCATACCCTAAACGCAACCGACAAATATGATTTAAGTACAACGTTGCCAAGTTACCCGGATGGTTTTGCCGAATCGAATAAGTCGCCGCTTTACCCGCAAGATTTTGCAGAGCTCATGGGTGGGCGTGTGCCTATCGATGAAACGCATGCGAAAATCCCCAAGAGCTTGCAAGAGACGCTCATAGGTAAAAAAACAGCCCGTGAAATAGGCTGGTTAAAATAAGGAAAATTCATGGCAATTACTGATTGGCCCGCTAGCGAGCGGCCTCGTGAGAAGCTACTTGAGAACGGGGTTGAAACTTTATCCGATGCCGAGTTGCTGGCAATATTTTTACGGGTGGGTGTTACTGGTAAGAGCGCAGTAGATTTATCGCGCGATTTATTGACTAAGTTCGGTAGTCTGAATGGTATTTTTGCAGCGCCATTGAGCGAGTTAACGCAAGTGAATGGCATAGGAAGCAGTAAATACGCGCAGTTGCAGGCTATCTTTGAAATGAGCCGCCGTGCGCTTAATGAACAGATGCAAGTTAAGGATGTATTAAGCTCGCCCAAACAGGTGAGGGATTACTTATGCTTGAAGCTTGGCAGTTTGATGCGCGAGGTGTTTATGGTGCTTTTCCTGGATGCGCAGAACCGCATTATTACCAGCGAAGAAATGTTTAGCGGAACCCTCACGCAAACTAGCGTGTATCCCCGTGAAGTGGTGAAGCGCGCACTACATTACAATGCGGCATCAGTGATTTTTGCGCATAACCATCCATCTGGCATTGCTGAGCAAAGTCATGCGGATGAATTGCTCACTATTGAACTTAAAAAGGCTTTGGCACTAGTGGATGTGCGGGTGCTGGACCATTTTATAGTGGCGGGGAATACTACACTTTCTTTTGTAGAGCGGGGGTTGCTTTAAGGTAGTAGTACTTACCGACCCTTGCCGCCCATAGAGCCGCGGTTAAAGTCTTTATCAATCGCTGTAATACAGCGTCCAAAGCCTAAAAAACCACCCTGTGTACCATGCGGGCAACCTTGATTCTCTGTATATTGGCTAGCCACCTCTTTCGCGACAGCGGCTTTCTTGGTATCAGTAAATTCCCAGCGGCCGTTAGGATGCAACACTACTTGGTCGCCTTGAGGGGTTGTTGCGGCAATGTCCTTACTTTCGTCTGCCGCGTATATTGGGGTTGAAAACAAAGTACTTACACAGAAGTAAGCTAATAAGACTAAATAATTTTTCATGCGAGGCTTTCGGTAGCGATTATTGCTAATAATAAAGACTTAATTAACTTGGCTATGGCTTGTTTTGTGAAATTTTTGCTATTAATGTTTGGCATGTTGCAACACAAGCCGTTTCAATTCAGGCACGCACGAACCGCATTCAGTGCCGCATTTCAACTTGTTTTGCAAGGTAATCAAATCAGCGCCTAGTTGTATGGTGTCGATGATGTCATTCTCCGCCACATCCAAGCAGTTACATACAATTTTCCCACGGCTGCGTTGGCCTGCTGGTGGTGCATTCAATGGCGCCAATGCCCAACGGCGTAACTCCGGTGTGAACTCACCACTGTTCATCACGTCTTTAAGCCAATCGGTAGCCAGAGTTTCACCTACCAGACGCACACCAGCTACTTTGCTCTTGCCATTCACATTTTCCACCAAAATGCGCTTACTGATCCCGCGTTTCACATCGTTATAATTGAGCAGTGGCATATTGTCTGCCATGCCCAGAATGGCGTCGATACGGGTAATGAGAGAGAGGTCTGGTGCCTCAGTATGGGCAGCGCGCATGATGAGCATGCCGGCATGCTGTTCTGTTTGGCGGCCAAACATACCGCAGCTAGCAAACTCAAAATTTACCATGAGCGTGCGTATCTTTTGCAAAGTATCTAAATTCTTGATAGTCCGCATCACAGTCATACGCCAAGGCAAAGTAAGTTTTTCGATCTTGATCACAGTATGCTTGAGCTCCGGTTGCTTGGAGGTTTTATCAAATGCCGGCGGCATCATGGCATTTACGCCTAGGCCGTGCATGAACTGACTGCCCCAGTGCATGGGAATAAATGTATGCGACGGTTTCACTTCTTCTGAAATCTGCGCAGGTAATACTAGGCTGCCGCGTTTGTTGCTAACTTTGACGATGTCACCGTTATTGATGGAGCGGCGCGTCATGTCGTCAGCGCTCATGTAAATAACGGGTTCTTCAGCATGGTTGAAAAGCTGCGAGAGCGTGCCGGTACGGCTCATGCCATGCCACTGGTCACGTAAGCGGCCTGTGAGCAAATGCAGCGGATAACGAGCGTCCGTTTTGTCTGCGGTCCCTTTGTAAATGGTATTCATAAACTGCGCTTTACCATCTGGCTTTTCGAAATTGCCATCGGTGTAAAGCCTTTGTTTGCCACTAGTGGCACCTTCTATGAATGGCCATTGCTGCGGGCCTTGTTCGTTCAACAGCGTATAGCTTAAACCGACAATATCCAAGTCGCGGCCGCGCGTAGTTTCGCGGTGCTCGTTGAAAATCTCCTCTGCGGTTTCAAAAGGAAATAAGCCCGTATTTTTCGCCAATCTTTTCTCTAGGCGTCTAGCAAAATCAACCATGATGGCCCAATCGTGGCGCGCTTCGGCAGGCGGCGGCACGGCGGAATTAACGCGGGTGATACGGCGCTCCGAATTGGTGACCGTGCCTTCTTTTTCACCCCATGTGCTTGCAGGTAGCAATACATCGGCATATTTGCTGGTGTCAGTATGTTTGTAAGCGTCTTGTACCACCACTAACTCTGCAGTATTCAAAGCTTCCAGCACACTATTCAAATCTGGCATGGAGTGCGCAGGATTGGTACACGCAATCCATATAGCCTTGATGCCGCCCTCTTTTACGACATTGAACATCTCTACAGCTGTAGTGCCCGGAGTGGCGGGGACACTGTCTATACCCCAAAGCTTGGCCACTTCCGCCCGATGTTCAGGGTTACTCAACTCACGATGACCAGATAACAGGTTCGCCATGCCGCCGACTTCGCGCCCGCCCATCGCATTAGGTTGTCCTGTGAGCGAAAATGGCCCCGCACCTAATTTACCGATTTGACCGGTAGCAAGGTGTAAGTTAATCAACGCAGCATTTTTATCGGTGCCGTGGATACTTTGATTCAATCCCATGCAATACATGGAAAGACTAGGGCCTTTGCCAAACCATTTGGCCGCAGTAATGATGTCGGCTTCTTTAATACCGCAGATGTCCGACACCATTTTCGGCGTATATTCACGCACGGTATCTTTCAATGCATCAAAGCCATTGGTATGCGCGTTGATATAGGCCATATCCAGCAGGCCCTCCCATAGCATGACATGCAACATGCCATTGAATAGTGCAACATCGGTACCCGGCGTAATGGCCAAGTGCAAATCAGCAGCCTGCGCGGTGTCCGTGCGGCGAGGATCAACCACGATGATTTTAAGATTGGGGTTTTTCGCCTTAGCATCTTCGATGCGGCGATAGATAATTGGATGCGCAAAGGCAGTATTGCTGCCGGCGATGAACAGACATTCGGTATGGTCAATATCTTCATAGCAGGCTGGGGGCGCATCGGCGCCCAGCGTGGCTTTGTAGCCGGAGACTGCGGAGCTCATACACAGACGTGAATTTGTATCAACGTTATTGGTGCCTATCAAGCCTTTTGCCAATTTGTTGAAGACATAATAGTCTTCAGTTAGTAATTGCCCGGAGATATAAAAAGCGACAGAATCGGGCCCGTGAGTTTCTATCGTAGTCGCGAATTTCTCTACGATGAAATCCAGTGATTCGGCCCATGTGGCTCTAACCCTAGGAACGTTGCGACTAGTACGTAGGTATGGGTAAAGTAAGCGATTATCTAGCTTGGCTGTGAGATGTAGCGTGGAACCTTTGGTGCATAGGCGACCAAAGTTAGCGGGGTGGTCCGGATCGCCTTTTACGTTAACGATCTGGTCATTGTCACTCGAAATAATGACGCCGCAGCCAACACCGCAATAACAACAGGTACTTTTTGTTTCTTTAATCACTTTAACTTCATCACTTCATCAATTATTTAAGTTGTTAGGTTTTGAGGTGCTTTAAGGATAGCCTTCAAATTACCCTTTTAATTCCAGATATACAAAACCATCTTCAACTTTAGTATTGAAACAAGCAGTTTCTCCCACATCGGGCTCTTCGGCTTTGCCATCTACCAAGCTGATTTTCCAGGAATGCAATGGACAAGCGATTTTATCGCCATAGACAATCCCTTGCGAAAGGGGGCCGCCTTTATGCGGGCAGCTATTATTGACCGCAAAAATACGGTCATCCTCTAAACGGAACACACCGATCTCGAGGTCAGCATTTTCTTTAGTTTTAGTGCGAACTACGCGCGCGCCTAATCTTGGAATGTCTTCAAACGGCGCAACTTTAACCCAATTACTCATTTCTAATCACCCTTTAATACCGCAATTAACTGCAGCTTTATTAACTCACTATTTCTTAAACAAAACTTTAAGAAACTATTAACAGATATAACAACATAAAATTCACAATCAGTGAAAAGATGGCAATCCATTGCCATTTTACAAACCTCGCACGGGCGATCAATGGCGTACGAGCTGGAGCCAGTATGGGCTTTAATTCGCCATGTTCCAATGCAATCAACATCTCTTCAGCGGTTTCAAATCGGTTCTTGGCATCATGCGCGATGGCTTTCAGGATGATGTTCTCTAACCACTGCGAAATGTCCGGCCTATACCGGGTTGGTGGAATTGGCATACCGAATTTTGGATGCTGGAAGGGCTCAATCTCGCCATATGGATACTTACGTGTAAGCAAGTGGTATAAGGTCACACCTGCCGCATAGATATCACTTTCCGGTGTCGCCGCTTCACCACTAAATAATTCAGGCGCCATAAAACTTGGCGTACCAGGGTTGTGCATAGCCTCGATTTTACCAACACCGCTACTTAAAGCTACGCCTAGATCCAAAATCCTCAATCTTTGATCGCTCGCTAAGTGTACATTGTCTGGCTTGATGTCTCTGTGCACAATATTCAAGCGGTGCAGGGCGCCTATGCCGCGCATCATATCGACGCCGATTTTACCAGTTCCTGCCACCGTAAAATGGTGGCCGCTTTCTAAGCGTTGCTGCAAAGTGGCACCTTCATGCCAACTCATGATGTAATAAAGCTTGCTGCGCTTTTCTACCGACAGTGGAAATACTTGCGGTACATATTGCGATACTACGCGTTTTGCCAACCACTCTTCATTCAGCAAACCATTGCAGCTATCGATATCGTTAGCGAGCAATGGTTGTAAGGTTTTTAATACAAATAATTGTTTGGTCTGCGTGTGGCGCACTTTATATAGCACACTGGCACGTGATTCATGTAACAGTTCCACTACTTCAAAATCGTCTATCGTTTCGCCGATATTGAGTTTTTCCGGCACACTTAGATGTTTACCGCCGGCCAATAACTCAGAAAGCGTATCTTCACCTAGCTGGGTAATCTTGATAGCAACAGCAGTAGAGTTATCCTGGCTACCTTTTTCCAAGGCTTGCTTGGTCAAATGGCTGCATATCAACTGTGGGGTATCGTATAGGCCTAATATCTTATGGATATTTTGTTCGCCCAGGGTTTCCCATACGCCGTCACTCATCAACGCAAAAACATCACCAACTTGCAAGGGGCCTTCACCAAAATCTACTGCTAAGTGTTGGTCCAGCCCTACGGCGCGTTTCAACACGTGGCGCATATCTGGCCTATCCCACACATGGTCAGTCGTTAATTGCTTCAATACGCCATCTCGCAACAAGTAAATTCGGGTGTCGCCAACATGCGCCGAGTAATAACGTTGACCGCGAAGTAACAACATAGACAAAGTAGTGGCCATGCCTGCCATATCGCGATTAGCATTGGCTTGGGCAATCAGCCAGCGGTTTGCGGCTGTTAGCACTTTATCCAGCGCGACTAGCGGTTCCCAAGTATCAGGTGTTGCATAGTAATCTGAGGTTACAGTCCGCACTGTCATTTCCGAGGCTTCACCGCCGCCGGCATTGCCACTCACGCCATCGGCCACCGCAATGAGCGCGCCCTTAATGCTAAGCTGCTCATTGACTGGCGTTACAACACCTACATAGTCTTCATTGCGTTCGCGTGGACCTGTTAAGCTAGATTGGCCAATATCAAATTGTAGACTCATTATACTTTAGCTGTTGTAGCGGTTCCCCAAGTGGTGCGCCATCTAGTTTTTACTCCAGCCAAACCAATAATTGCCAATACTGCCAAACTGGCAAAAATAATCAGGCCAATCTGGTAGCTGCCAGTCGATTGCTTAAAGTAACCTAGGCTTGCTGCCAAGTAAAAACCACCTATACCGCCAGCCATGCCTACCAAGCCAGTCATCACGCCGATTTCTTTGCGGAAGCGTTGAGGTACCAATTGGAATACCGCGCCGTTACCCATGCCTAATACTGCCATGGCGGGCATGATTATAGCGAGTGCGAGTTGATAAGTAGGTTGCCCGAAGCTCATAACGAACAATAATAACGCAGCGATGCTGTACATGGTGAGCAATGTACGGATGCCGCCGATACGGTCAGCGATCAAGCCGCCGATTGGGCGTACCAACGAACCGGCGAATACGCAGGCGGCGGTACAGT
This sequence comes from Methylotenera sp., assembly GCA_013816325.1. Lineage (GTDB taxonomy): Bacteria > Pseudomonadota > Gammaproteobacteria > Burkholderiales > Methylophilaceae > Methylotenera. Next base: position 12,016 of record JACDEP010000013.1, on the reverse strand, counting down.
AACCGGCTTTTACCGGGCCTAAACTATAGAGGTCATTAAAGTAGATGGTAAGTGAAGATGCCAGACCTACGAAGCCGCCAAACGTCACGCTATAAAAAAACATGAACCACCAGGCGTCTTTGTCTTTGAGTATCGCTAAATATTGACTTAGAGACTTGGCTGGAGGGGTGTCAGGACTATCTTTTGCAAATATTAAGTACACAAAAAATGCCAATCCCAGCGGGATAAGCGCCAGGCCGAATACTTTATTCCAACCATAAGCGGCAGCCAAGCTAGGTGCAAACAAAGCAGCAAAGACCGTACCTGAATTACCTGCACCGGCAATACCCAAGGCAGTGCCTTGATGCTCAGGCGGATACCAACGTGATGCTAGTGGCAATGCCACTGCAAATGCAGCACCAGCAAAACCAAGGCCGACGCCTAGCAACAGCGCATGCTGGAAAGTCTGGATGCCATGAACCCATGCCAATAATAAACTTAATAGCACGACAATTTGACCAATAATACCCGCCGCTTTCGGCTTGATTTGGTCAACTAAAACACCCATGACGATACGTAGCAAGGCACCGGCTAATACTGGCGTTGCTACCATCAAGCCCTTTTGTGAAGGCGTTAAATGTAGATCTGTTGCCATTTGCACAGCCAATGGGCCTAACAAAACCCATACCATAAAACTCAGGTCAAAATACAAGAACGCCGAGAACAACGTAGGCTTATGACCCGCCTGCCAAAAACTTTTTTGCATGGAATTTCCTTTAAATGCTAATTAATATCGAGGTTGTTAAGTACTAAACAGTGATAGTCTCAAACTCTTTATGTTGTTCGCGTTTCTCTACACGTTCTGCCCATGGGTTGACTGCGCCCTGTAACGCATACATCAAGCGCTCATAAGCAGCTTTGCGGCCTTCAGCGTCTTCCAACACGCGTTTTTTCACATAGTCCAGACCAACGCGTTCGATCCAATGAACGGTCCGGTCCAAATAGCGTGCTTCTTCCCGGTAGATCTGGATGAACGCGCCTGAATATTCCATGACTTCATCAGAGTTTTTTACTTTACATAAGAATTGTGCGACTTCGGTTTTAATACCACCGTTACCGCCTACATAGATCTCCCAGCCAGAGTCGACACCGATGATGCCGACGTCTTTAATACCGGATTCTGCACAGTTGCGAGGACAGCCTGAAACCGCGAATTTAACTTTATGCGGTGCCCACATGTGATCGAAAGCTTTTTCGATATCAATACCCATTTGCGTAGAGTTTTGTGTACCGAAACGGCAGAACTCAGAACCCACGCAGGTCTTAACGGTGCGGATACCTTTTGCATAAGCATAACCAGATGGCATGTCGAGGTCTTTCCACATATCAACCAAGTCTTCTTTTTTCACGCCTAGCAAGTCGATACGTTGACCACCGGTCACTTTCACCATAGGCACGGCGTATTTGTCTGCCACGTCAGCAATCTTGCGTAACTGGTCTGGCGTGGTCACACCGCCGTACATACGTGGGATTACAGAGTAAGTACCATCTTTCTGGATATTGGCATGCACACGCTCGTTGATGAAACGTGATTGTGGGTCATCTACAGCCTCATGCGGCCAGGTAGATAGTAAGTAATAGTTCAATGCTGGCCTACAAGTAGCGCAGCCATTAGGTGTGCGCCAACTCATGCCCTTCATGGCATCAGGAATATTCAAGTATTTATGCGTACGGATTTCTGCACGTACTTCTTCATGGTTCTTATCTGAGCAACCGCAAATGGCTTTGCTGGTTGAAGGAGGCGCGTAACCGCCGCCTAAGGTTGAAGCCAAAATTTGCTCAACTAAACCTACGCATGAGCCGCAACTAGAGCCTGCCTTGGTTTGTTTTTTTACATCATCTATTGTGAACAGGCCTTTGTCCTGGATTGCCTTAACGATCGTACCTTTACATACGCCATTACAGCCGCACACTTCCATCTCGTTGGTCATGGCTGCTGCTTTGTCCTGGCCTTGATGACCAGTATTGCCTAGGCTATCCTGGCCAAACATCAGGTGATCGCGGATCTCGTGGATGGGTTTGTTATCTCTAAGTAATTGAAAATACCACGAACCGTCCGTGGTATCCCCATAAAGCACGCTACCAATGATTTTGTCATTCTTGATGACGAGTTTTTTGTATACCCCGCCCACGGCATCATGCAAAACAATTTCTTCGCGGCCGTCATCGACGGCACCTTCGCCACTACTAAAATCGCCAGCACTGAATAAATCGATACCTGTTACTTTTAATTTAGTAGATGTCACTGAACCTTTATATAAACCGATACCGAAATTGGCCAAGTGTGTCGCACAGACTTTCGCCATTTCGAACAGTGGCGCTACCAAGCCATATGAAATGCCGCGATGCGCTACACATTCACCCACTGCATAAACGCGCGGGTCATAGGTTTGCATAGTGTCGTTGACCACAATGCCACGGTTACAATGGATACCAGCAGATTCAGCCAATGCAAAATTCGGGCGGATACCTACTGCCATAACGACTAAGTCCGCAGCAATTTCTTGACCATCGGTAAAACGTACAGATTTAACCCGACCTTTGCCGTCGTCAATCAACTGTTCAGTATTTTTTTTGAGTAAAAAGCTTAAACCTTTGACTTCCAATGATTTTTGCAGCATCAGGCCTGCGGTTTTATCCAATTGACGCTCTAACAGCCAATCATTTTTATGAACGACTGTGACTTCCATGCCCTGGATTTTTAGGCCATTTGCTGCTTCAAGACCAAGTAAACCACCACCGATCACCACTGCATGCTTATGTGTTTTAGCAGTGTCTATCATGTCGTTAGTGTCTTTGATGTCGCGATAACCAATCACGCCTTGTAAGTCTTTACCTGGAATTGGCAACATGAATGGTTTGGAACCCGTTGCTAACAATAACCTGTCGTATTCAGCGCTAGTACCATCTTCCGCATAAACGATGCGGTTTTTACGGTCAATCTTGTTAATTCGTGCGCTGGTGTGCAAGGTGATATTGTTCTCTGCATACCACTCGCGGGTATTCAGGATAATGTCATCAATGGTTTGCTCATTAGCCAATACTGGTGAAAGCATGATGCGGTTATAGTTAGGATACGGCTCATCACCAAATACTGTGATGTCGTAAAAATCGGGTGCTATTTTTAATAACTCTTCAACCGTACGCATACCCGCCATACCATTACCAACAACAACCAATTTCATTTTTTGCATAATTCAATCACTTTAATAATTTAGTGTAACTAGTTAGCCTTATTTTAATAGTTATATGGCAAATACCGTGCCAACTTTGAGTGTAACAAATCTCCAATAAATACATTTACTTATGTAAATTAACGCAAGTTTTTTGCTAAAAAATCGCACGTTAATGTGCGCTTGCACCAAAACGGTGACGCTAAAATGGTGCGGAAATATGCACACTAAAATCCAAGATTCCAGGATGTTGTAAAAGGATTATTGTAATTTTTTGATATCCACGATAAGGGATGCTGCGTATGCTTCCACTTGATTAAAATAATATAGGGATAGTCTCGTGAGGGCTTATTCAAAGCGCTTGGGTAGCCAACAATTTTTTCAGGAACTGAAATTTCCATGTGCTCGCCGAAGTGCTTTCTAGCGTTTCCGGATATGGTATTAGCAATCTCACCGACCGCGTCCAACAAGTTTTCTTCACATTGGTTATTTTCTTTCATGCTGGTCAAAACATGGCGCATCATTGCACTTGGTGCAGAAAAGTAGATTGCGCCTACATATTTCGCACTGACATTGATGACCCCGGTAAAGCCATAAGTAGGCGGCGTATGCTGGGCATTATCTGCCAGATAAGCTGCTTCAATGATTGCGGGTTCATGCGTGGTTTGCTTAAAGTATTGGTCAATAGCATGGCTGAATACTTCGATATCTACTCTACTTAAATCGCTCATTCTTCTGAAATCTCCAGTAACGCATCAATGATTTCTTCATCACTGAAGGGTTTGTATAAAAATATTTATTCAGAGCGCTCGGTTTAGTAGTTTTAGACATGGTTGCTCCCTTGTGTTTCTAAGAAGTCACCGTCGTTGGTGGGTATAACTAGGCAGTGAGTGTTACTTAATTGAATGCTGGATAAGCCGTTTTAGCCAGCTCATATTGTTACACCTGTGCTCTAAAGGTCCAGAGCACAGGCTAGACCATTGTAAAGTTAGAACGTGTACATTGCAGTTAACCAGATTTTTTCTGTATCACGAATGCGGCCACGGTTTGCATTTGCAATAGTGGTAGCGGTTGCTCCTGGCAGGTTTGCGGACGTTAACGCATAATGGTCATCTTCAGTAAATCTTCCATACTCAAGTTTGGTCATAATGTTTTTGTTGACGTTATAAGTAACAGCCGTATTCCACTCCGTGCCAAATTTATTACCGTTTGTCAAAGCGCCGCTACCTACAGTGTGGAAATTTTCATCTGATTTATACACATGGTAGTCAGCAAAAAATAGAAAATCACCGTATTTATAGTTCGCAGTAAGGAACGTATCTTTGATACCTTCTAGTGGGGTCACCAGGAATTTGTCTACCCAGCCTTGGAACAAGTGATTAGTGCCAAATGGGGTCTGGAAGGCATAGTTGCCATTATTGCTTGAGAGCAATTCCTGATCAGCGCGCAGAGTGAAGTTGCCATAAGCTGCCCCACCACCAAGTTTGTAATAATGCGCATCAATACGGGAGTCGCCACCGTTATAATTGGTTTGTTTTGCGTATTCAGCGGTATAAAGCGCTTTCCACTCGTCATCGATTTTATGTACCCCATCTAAACGTGCACCAAAGATTTTGTTGCCTTGGTCTGCATTTTGATTGAGTGTGCCGTTCTTAGTGCCACCACCAGCAAGTGGTGCATTACCAAACCAGCCACGACCAAATCCTAAGTCACTGAAACCAGAAAGGTAGGCATAGCTCACTAGCGATTCAGTAGGCGAAATGCGGTATTTCACATTTACAATGTCCAGCGCACCATCACCGCGTAATTCGGTAGTAATCTGTTTGACCCGCTCAATATGACCTGCGTAGATTTCAGTATCAGGTACTGACTTATTCAAAACTGTCATGCCATCAAATACTTGCATTACTTGACGGAAGCCGATATCACCGATGAAGCGAACATTGTCTAAATTGATTTGTTGGCGACCTAAACGCACACGCGTATTTTTGATGCCTGTCCAATCGACAAACAATTGATTCACGTCTGTATCATCGGGATCAACGATCTTTGCGTACTGCACTTTATTGGGTTGGTTGGATACGCCATTCACCAATGTACCATTCGTACTGTCGTTAAAATCATCATCAAACTTGCTGACATTGATGGCTTGTGCCGTAAAACTGAAATTGTGGAATGGCGCAGTTTGCCAGCCAATTAAACTCCGTAAGGTCACGCCTTCAGCATCATTTAGCTGATTATTGCGCGTCAGATTGTTCGGCGCAGCAGTAGTGGTTCCAATTAAGTTTGCTGGCTGATAACCATCTTGGTTCACTTCTTCGTAACGTAATCTAAAGCTAGTGAGTGGCTTACCTTGCTTGATGGAGTCTAGTAGCGTGTACTCACTATCCGTAGCAGCATCTTCAGCCATAGCGGTTTGTGCCATGCTAAGTAAAGCTAAAGAAGTGCAAGCCATGATTAAATTTAACTTGAACGGCGTTTTTGATTTCATCTGTAAATTCCCTTGAATTAATAATAAAAATAGTTATGCGGCTTTTTTAGCATGGCGTTCATACAAAAAGCGCAATACCTCGCTACGTAGATGGTTGTAGTCTTTATCTTCTGCGAGGGCTAAGCGATTTCTTGGGCGTGGTAATTTCACATCCAAAATCTCACCTATGGTGGCCGAAGGGCCATTGGTCATCATTACGATGCGATCGGATAGCAATACCGCTTCATCTACATCGTGCGTCACCATGACAGCGGTTGCGCCTGATTTCGTCATGATGCCCATGAGCTCATCCTGCAAGTTGGCACGTGTCAGCGCATCTAGTGCCCCGAAAGGCTCGTCTAGCAATAGCACTTTCGGTTCCATGGCAAGTGCGCGGGCTATCCCTACCCGTTGCTTCATCCCTCCCGAGATCTCATTAGGGCGCTTATCCGCCGCATGGGATAAGCCTACCAAGGCCATCACCGCAGTTACTCGTTCATACAACTGCGCTTTGGTTTCGGTTGCTGCAAACACACGCTCAACGGCCAGATAGACATTCTCAGCGCAAGTTAGCCAAGGCAATAGCGAGTGGTTCTGAAATACCACAGCCCGTTCAGGGCCCGGTTTGGCAATTTCGCGTCCCGCACAGAATAAATGTCCTGTGCTAGGCAATAGCAGACCGGCAACTAGGTTTAGCACGGTCGATTTACCACAACCGGAATGGCCGATGATAGAAACGAATTCGCCCTGGTTAATTGAGAGGTTGATGTTTTTTAAGGCCTCAAAAGAGCCCTTTTTGGTTTCAAAACTCATATTGACGTTTTCGATGTATACATAGCGATCGGTAATTTTGTTCATGGCTTTATCCGTATTAGTAAGGGTGCTTTTCATAGTTTTTCCTTATTCGTAGCTAAAGCGTTTTGCGATTGCAATCAATGTCTGCTCTAGGATCAAGCCGATGATGCCAACTACAAAGATTGCGATGATGATGTGTTCATAGTTAGATGCGTTATATTCATCCCACAGCCAGAAGCCAATACCGGCGCCGCCGTTGAGCATCTCTGCCGCTACAATCACTAGCCAGGCGATACCGATTGATAGGCGTACGCCCGTCATCATGTAAGGCAACACGTACGGGAATGAGATTTTGGTCACGATTTTCCATTCGCTTAGGTTCAACACCTTGGCTACATTCATATAGTCTTGCGGTACCTTGCTTACGCCTACAGCTGTGTTAATCACCATAGGCCAGATACTGGAGACAAAAATCACCCAGATTGCAGCTGGGCCCGCCGCTTTAAGTACTAATAAACCTAATGGTAACCAAGCAAGTGGTGAAACCGGGCGCAGCAAGCCTATTACCGGGGCGCACATGCGAGACATGAATTCAAAGCGACCAATAATGAAACCCAGTGGTATGCCTACCAAAGCTGCCAAGCCAAAACCTAAAGCCACTCGCTTCAATGAGGCAACAATATTCCAGCCTATGCCCTGGTCATCCGGGCTATTCACATAGAAAGGATGCGCAAATAAATCCAGCGCAGACTTCCATGTGTTTAGTGGGCCAGGTAATACTGGCGTTTGATGGGAAATCAAAGTCCAGATACCCAAGAACAGCAAAATACCGAACATAGGCGGTAAAGCTAACTTCATTAAGGCGTATATCTTGTCATTACGAAGTTTTGTTTCTATGCTCATAGGCTTTTTCTCTGTTTTTACTTTAGGAAGGCTTATTACTAAAGTTTCATCGTTGGCGGCGACGCCATCTTCAGTAGCATGGCTAAGCTTTGTTTCTGCTTCTTGCATCATTGATTGCAGGCTTTCTTTCTCTAAACTCATTGCACTCATCATGTGCTCCTCTGTGTGCGATATAAATTATCAGTACTTCGAATTTAAGCTGGATAATTAAGCTTTGATTTTGAAACTAGCGGCATAAGCTGCAGGATTTTTACCATCCCATACCACGCCATCCATCAATTTAGAGCTGCGCATCACATCTTTAGGAACGCTTACGCCCACCATCGAAGCGGCTGCGGTATACACATCGATACGGTTGACTTTCTTGGCGATTGCTAAGTAATCCGGGTCTGTTTTCAACAAGCCCCAACGTTTGTGCTGAGTGAGGAACCACATACCGTCAGATAGGTAAGGGAAGTTCACTGCGCCGTCATTGAAAAACTTCATGTAGTTAGGATCTTTCCATTTTTTACCGATGCCATTGTCATAATCACCTACGAAGCGACCTTCGATTACTTCTTCAGTGGTATTCACATACGCTTTACCAGCAATCAGTTTGGCCACTTTTGCCCGGTTCTCAATCGCCTCGATATACTTACAAGCCTCAAGAATGGCCGCAGTCATGGCACGTGCGGTATTCGGATTTTTAGCCACGAAGTCAGCGGTAGTTCCTAATACTTTTTCAGGATGGTCTGTCCAGATATCTTGTGTAGTCGTAACGGTGTAACCAACTTTGTCGTAAATTGCACGTGCGCCCCAGGGTTCGCCCACGCAGAAGCCATCCATATTGCCGATGCGCATATTGGCAACCATTTGTGGGGGCGGTACAACGATGGTTTTTACGTCTTTAGTAGGGTCTATGCCATTTGCTGCCAGCCAGTAGTTAAGCCACATGGCGTGGGTGCCGGTGGGGAAGGTTTGCGCAAAGGTGTAATCGCGGTTTTCATTGTCCAGCAGGCGCTTTAGGCTCCTGCCATCTTTTACGCCTTTTTCCTTAAGCTGATTTGCCAGGGTAATAGCTTGGCCATTATTGTTCAGGCTCATCAATACCGACATATCTTTTTGCTGGCCGCCAATACCCATTTGCACGCCATATACTAAGCCATACAGAATATGAGCCGCATGTAGCTCACCATTCATCACTTTGTCGCGCACTGCCGCCCATGATGCTTGTTTGGCAGGAATAATCTTAATGCCATATTTTTTATCGAAGCCCATTTCAGCTGCAACAACGATAGGTGCACAGTCAGTTAGCGGAATAAAACCGATTTTGACTTCTGTAATCTCAGGCGCATCTGAGCCGGCCGCCCAGGCGTTTGTTTTAATTGATGTAGGGACCAATCCCATGAGTGCTGCAGCACCAAAAGCACCAGCAGCGCTCGTACGAAAGAAGTCGCGGCGGCTATTGTCTACTGAAGTGCTATCCAATACAGTGCGTGTTTTATCATTATTGCTCATTCATTTCTCCTAAAAGTAAATCAACTATTACTAAAACGTTTAACTTAAAAACATTTGTTTGGCGCATAAAAAAGGCGCTTGATAAAAACTAATTCTTTTTAGAATCAACTATTTATCAAGACGCCATTGCCTTGTGTTGCTGTATCGTTAGTGCCTACTGTGGCACTATCTGCATTGGATTCATCTTTGAATCCAATCGCTAGGTATTACAAATCTTGTTTAGTTAAAGCAACAACTGTGCCGCCTCAACGATTTGTTCTGACAATGCTGCAATCCGCATATTTTTTTGCATTGCCATGGAGCGCAGCATTGCATACGCCTCTTCTTCATCTATTTTTCGTTGCTTCATGAGCAGCCCTTTAGCCTTTTCAATCACTTTGCGCTCGGTTAATTTGGTATTCGCTTCGGTAAGTGCTGTGCGTAAATGTTTGAACTCTTCAAAACGCGCTACCGCTGCATCAATCACTGGTCTTAAGCGTTCATTCGGGATGTTGCCCACTACATAAGCACTTACACCAGCTTGCGTTGCCAGCTTAATCTGTTCTTTATCGCCATCGTGGGTAAACATCACAATAGGGCGCGGCTGGTGCATAGTCATTACGCAAATGTTTTCCAGCGTATCGCGGCTAGGAGAGTCAGTATCAATAATCACGATGTCCGGGCGCAGTTCACAGCAAGCATCATCAAGGTTGACTGTATCTTTCAGGTGAGCAATAACCTCGTACCCGGTATCAAGCAATGATTGCTTGAGGGGTTTGGTCCGCTCCAAGTCGTTATCAACAATCATCACCCTTAGCATAGCAACTCGTTTATAAATTTTAAGTCTATAAAAGCAATAGCTATGCCAAGGTGGTATGAGTATATTTAGCGTTATGATTTTATTGATTAAATTTTTATAGTTGGTGGGTATACAGAATTGTAAGCGTGGCAGTATTGGAAGCAGTTTATGCACGATTAAAGGGCGCGCGCACTACACACTTTTGGTGCATGCGACATGTGATGACTAATTATGGAAGAATTTACTAAATTCTTTTTAATTTGCGAATGGCATAAAATTGAATATGCCGGTTACGCATATGCTGTTATTTTGCATAACAGTCTATTGGCATAATATGAGTTGATACGGATGTAAATAGGCTATGAACCAGTTTGATTAGGCCAGTTGCAAAATAGCAAGCCTGGCATACAAACCACCTTGTTCGCGTAACTCTGCAGGGCTACCGATTTCCACAATTTTGCCGTGTTCCATCACCACTATCCTATTGGCTTTTTGCACTGTGCTTAAACGGTGCGCAATCATCAGAGTAGTTCGCCCCTGCATGGCTGCATTTAGGCCTTGTTGCACCAATATCTCCGATTCTGCATCCAGCGCACTAGTCGCTTCGTCCAATAATAGGATAGGCGCATCTTTTAAAATTGCCCGGCCGATAGCTATGCGTTGGCGCTGACCGCCAGATAGTCGCGTGCCGCGTTCGCCTAGAAAGGTTTGATAGCCCTCAGGCAAGCGATGAATAAATTCATCCACCTGCGCAGCTTTAGCAGCGGTAATCACTTCTTCGTCACTGGCTTGCGGTTTGCCATATCGGATATTTTCCAGTGCATTGGCAGAAAATATCACGGCGTCCTGAGGCACCACGGCGATATGGCTGCGCAGGTTTTGCAAGCTCAAATTACGAATATCCTGACCGTTAATAATGATGTGCCCAGCACTTAACTCATAAAAACGCAACAGGCATTGAAACAAGGTCGTCTTACCTGCACCGGAAGGACCTACCAAAGCAATGGTTTCGCCGGCGGCAATGATCAGTGACACATTATCCAGGGCGGCAATCTGCGGGCGTGATGGGTAATGCAACACAACATCTTTGAATTCAATGGCAGCTTGGCCTGGGTTGCCTAATATCTGTGCATTGACCGGTTCTTGAATAGCTGCATCAGCATGCAGCAGCTCCAGTAATCGTTCAGTAGCACCGGCTGCGCGCATTACTTCACCCCAAACTTCCGCCATAGTGCCTACTGCGCCCGCAACCATGATTGCGTAAAGCACAAATGAGGCAAGCTGGCCACCGGTCATGCTACCGGCACTCACTTGGCGTGCGCCTATCCATAGTACGAAGATAATAGTGCCTAGTATCGCTGTCACCATAAGCACTGTCAGCATGGCGCGAACGCGAACGCGTTTTAATGCAGTTGTAAAGCTGATATCCGCACTTTTGCTGAAACGGGCAATCTCGTTATGTTCCTGTGTATAGGATTGTACGGTAGGCATAGCATTTAATATCTCACCCGCCATGGCTGAGCTATCGGCAATGCGGTCTTGCGATTCGCGCGAGAGCTTTTTGACGGAACGACCAATGATGATAATCGGCAATATGAGTAACAGCATCAGGCCGACATTCAGTGAAAATAAGTAAAGATTAGTCACGGCTAGCATAACCATTCCGCCGATAAACTGGAATAGGCTGCGCAAGCCCATGGATATGGAGCTGCCGACCACTGTTTGAATCAATGTCGTGTCACCCGTCAGGCGAGAAAGCACTTCTCCGGTTTGCGTGGTTTCAAAAAACTGTGGTGATTGTGTCATCACGCGGGCATATACAGCGCTGCGTAAGTCTGCGGTAACGCGCTCACCTACCCATGAAATCGTGTAATAGCGTGACGCAATCATGAGCGCCCAGAATGCCGCCAAGGCAAACATAAGCAAAAAATGCCCATTCAGGCTTAATGAACCGATCAAGCCGTTATGGCTAGCAGTGCTAGAGGCTTTGGTCACAAAGCCAAAGTCGATCAAGTCGCGGAATGCGAGTGGCACCAGTAACAACGTCGCTGAACCCAGGCAAAGCAGAATGAAAGCCAAGATAACGCGAGAGCGATAAGGCCGTAAAAATGGCCACAGGTTAGCCAATGGCGCTAATTTTTTTACTGGTTTAGCAGTTGGTGCTTGAGTGCTGATTTCTGACATGAGGCCTTAGATTTAAAGTAGGTAGTGAGATAGGGGTGATAGTAGCATGTGATTATTCTGATTGAGTGGATTCCACCAAAGTGGTTCCAGCTGCATTATTAACCAGCCAATTTGTGGCTAATAGGCATGCCTAACAAGCTGCTTTATACTGAGCGACATTCGACTATTCATTTTGCA
>JACDEP010000131.1 GCA_013816325.1 Methylotenera sp. | reverse complement strand
TATCACCACTGCGCCTGCCAGTTTCTAGCTTCAGCTGTTTTACATGGTAGATAGGCGCTGAATTTTTGCCGGCGCTTACTGCATTTTCTGCCTGCGTCACTTGCATCGCATATGAGAAACCATCTTTGATCACGACCGCAGTCGCCGGTAAAGTCAGGGCTTGCGTATTTGCCAATACGAATTTACCCCTTGCGTACATGCCCGCCTTAGCCGAACTGCCAGGCAGGTCTACATAGACGATGGCATTACGCGTTTGGCTATCGATACTAGGCGCAACTGCCCTGACTTTGCCTTTGACGACATTGCCATCCGGCAAGGTCAAATCTGCGATCATGCCTATCTTGATCTTACCTACATCGGCTGAAGTCATCTCAGCACGCCATTCAAGGCGGCCTTGGCGAACTAAGCGAAAAAGTTCCTGCCCGGCTGACGCCACAGAGCCCACGGTTGCTGTACGTGCTGAGATGATGCCGTTATCAGGTGCTACTACAGTCGTTTGTCGGAGTTTCACTCTTTGTAAATTAAGAGTCGCTTCCGCCGCTTCAACATGCGCTTTGGTACTAGCCTCGGTGCTGATGTATTGTTCGACCAGTTGCGCACTTAAGGCGCCTGAATCTTTGATGCTTCTTGCGCGGTTCGCGTTGCCGCTAGCCTCTATCGCAGAGGCCTTGGCTTCAGCCAAACTTGCCGCTGCTTGGGCGATATCTGCATTGATGGTAGAGGATGAAAAGCGTGCCAGTACTTGGCCACGCTTAACATTATCACCTACGTTGACCAGCACTTCGGTGAGTAGTAGGCCATTCACTTCAGACCCGATTAACGCCTCTTGCCAAGGCGCGATATTGCCGTTCGCCGAAACGATGGCATCCAGTGTGGTCCGGCTTACCTTAACAGTATCGACTGTAAGGGCGGGTTTGGGATTGCTGCTACTCGTTTCATCCACTTTTTTAGGCTTACTGGCGCCAAACATCGCAAACGCGAATATCAAGACGACGATGGCAATGAATATAAAAACGAAACGGTATTTTTTTTGCGTCAACATGAGTTACCTGTCATTATTTTATTACGGTTGATTTTGTGTCAGTTGAGGTCGAAGTTGCTGAATTTAAAGTCGGCGATGAAATCAAGCCAGACTCTGAAATTTTAACTTCCGCCAATTGGCTCTTGCCCTGCCAGCCACCGCCAACGGCGCGATATAGGGTTATCCAGGCATTATTGCGTTCTTTCAGTAGGTTGATGCTATTAGTGAGCGCCTGCAAAGCATTACGGCGGTTCTCTTCCAGCTCTATCAAGTTGGCAAATCCTGCTTGCACTTTTTCCTTGGTAGCGGCGAAAGAAGCCTCGTAACCATTCAGTGCATTCAGCACATCCGGATGCCTATCCTGTGTACTATGCAAAGTCACCAGTGCATTTTCCACTTCTTTCACGGCATTGCGCACCTTACTGCGGTAATTGGCTGCGGCTTCTTCATATTTAGCTTCGGCATTTTCTACATTAGCTTTGCGCTTGCCACCATCAAAAATCGGTAAGGTAATTGAAATGGGGCCCAGTGACCATATCTCGCCATTACCGCTAAATCCCGCGCCTGAAAGGTGCATGTAGCCGATGGAACCATTCAAGGAAACTTTAGGCAGGCGCGCAGCCTGATTATTCCTGATATCTGCGGCGGCGCTTATTAAGTCAACTTCAGCACTATAAATATCTGGCCGCTGCGCAATCACTTGCGCGGGTACCTCTGCAATAGTAAACAGTGTTTTATTATCTTCAATAGGGTTGAATGGGGTTTGCTGTAATTTTTGTTTCAACACCGTTTCGTCTAGGTCTGTCAGTGCCACCAACTCTTTCACAGCCAGGTCACACTGTGCTTGCTGGGATTTGAGTTGTTGATTAGCATCCGCCGCACTTGCCTGAGCTAAATGCAATTCGCCACTGGCGCTAAACCCTGCATTTTTTGATATTTCAGTAAGACGCGCCGTCTCAGCTCGAGACTTCGCATCGTTACGATTCACCGCTAATTGCATCTCGCAAAATCGCAAGTTGAAATAGGAAGTTGCAGCCTCGGCTGCAATAGAAACGCGCGCATCATGCCAGCCGGCTTGTGCAGCATCTTCACGTGCTTTTGCAGCATTTAATAATGAACGATTTGCGCCGAATAAATCTAACTCCCAAGCGGCTTGCGCGCCTATCTGTGCGCTATTAGTGGCACCACTGGTCGGTGAAAGTGCTTGGCTATTGAAACCTGTTGGCAAGTTGGAATATTTGATATCCGGTTGTTGCACACTTCTGGAAGCTGAGAAGTTACCATCAAGCGTAGGTAATAAAGCGGCTTTGGCATTGATGCGATTAGTGCGCGCTTCAGTAATTTTGGCCTTTGCGGTGGCGATATTTGCTGATTCTTTTTCCGCGGCTTCAATGACTTCCAGCAGAACTGGGTCTTGGTATTGCTGCCAGAATTTTTGGAGGTTTGTGAGCTTGCCATCGTGGGGAAGAGCTGGCGCTGGTAACAATTGCGGTAATGCGGCTTGCCATTGTGGAGCTACTTTGGTCGATTTAATAGTATCTTGTGGGAAATATTTCTGCTTCATGAAATCAAACGAGGCGCAGCCAGCAAGCGCCAAACTCATGCCAAGTAATATAGCCAGCTTAAATGTTAGGCTCAAATATTGGTTTTTTCTCATTATTGGTTTAGTACTTAACATTTTCTATAAGTTTTCTTCTAGCGGCTTCAGCATGCACCATACTTAGCGCAAACATCACCAAACGATCTTTCAATACATCCAAAGCTGCATGCGTATCGGTAAGTTGGGGAGAAATACGTGCAATGACATCACGTCCTGAATATAAATGTACACCCATCGCTACAATACTGAATGCCAACCTATGCAAATCATCATCTATCGCTGTGATTTTCAAATGCCTTTGCAAAACCACCAGTAAAGCTTGATGGTATGGCGCAATACTGTTATGGATCTCTTCTTCCCATAAGCCGGTGGGTTCCACCATTTCGCGCATATGTAATCTAATGCATAGCTGTGCTATATCACCTTGCTTTAATGGCTCGATAAACCCTTTGAACAATCCGGTTAAAGCTTGTTCCAGTGTTAAATCTTTATCGGAAAATAGATTAATATCATCCACTGGTGTGCCCAATGGCTCCGTAAAAACCACGTGATACAAGCCTGCTTTATCGCCAAAATAGTAAGCAATGGCTGAGATATTTACATTGGCCTCTTTGGCAATTTGCCGCGTTGATGTACGTGTATAACCATGCTCTGCAAAGAGCTTGAGTGCAGTCATGATGATGCGCTTCTTGGACTCTTCACCATCTGCACGCTTAGGGGAAATTAATTCACAAAACTTCATTGGCGTATCGTAGCACAATTAAATCAAACGTTTGATTTAATTGGTGGAGTTTCTAAACTTGGGATTTTTTGAAAGCACATGCCATGTAGATACAAAAACGCCCAACTATCTAGTCGGGCGTTTAACTGAATGCTTATTATCTATGACTATTGCTATTTTGGAGATTTGAGCGCATCGGTTAAATGCGGGCTTAAGGTTTGCAGCATTTGTGCGAACACTTTTGGGTTGGCTGCCACGATATTTCCGGTTTTCAACCAAGCTTCGTTACCTTCAAAGTCACCAACCATGCCACCGGCTTCTTGGACGATCAAACCACCGGCTGCCACATCCCAAGTAGAAAGATTAATTTCAAAGAAACCATCGGTCCAGCCAGCCGCAACATAAGCTAAATCCAACGCCGCGGAACCAGGGCGGCGAATACCCGTGGTTTTCTTGATCATGTCTTTCAACATGTCCATATAAATATCCAGATGCGTGAAATCACGAAACGGGAAACCTGTTGCAATCAAACTCTGCTGCAATTTTGCACGGTTGCTTACGCGAATACGCTTGTCGTTCAAGAAAGCGCCACGGCCTTTTGTTGCGGTAAATAAGTCGTTACGCGCCGGGTCGTAAATCACCGCTTGAGTCAGCACGCCGCTTTGTTGCAAAGCAATAGAGACACAGTATTGCGGAAAATTATGCAAGAAGTTGGTGGTGCCGTCCAAAGGATCAATGATCCAGATATTGTCTGCATCTTTGTTGGTTTCGCCGCTCTCTTCACCTAAAAATCCGTGATCTGGATAAGCGTCTTTCAGAATATTGATGATCGTGGCTTCGGCGGCATGGTCTACTTCGCTTACAAAGTCGTTGATGGCTTTACTTTGAATGTTGAGTGCGCCTATGTCATTACTGGCACGGTTGATGATTTTTCCAGCCTCACGAGCGGCTTTGACGGCATTACTTAAAATTGGGTGCATGTTGGCTTTTCTTAACTAGGCCTGATTCGGCTAGGTTTAAACTGATAAAATGCTATTTTAGCTTTTTAGTGCGTAGGTAACAAATTGAATTCACTCAAACCCTTAAATAATATCCGTATCGTACTTTGCGCGACGAGCCATCCCGGCAACATCGGCTCGACAGCGCGCGCGATGAAAACCATGGGGTTCCAGAATTTTTACCTGGTGAATCCCCAGCATTATCCTGACCCACAGGCCAGCGCCTTAGCTGCTGGTGCGACAGATGTACTGGATAATGCCATTGTGACTAATACCTTATCTGAAGCTTTAGTCGGTTGTGCATTTGCCATTGGCTTGAGTGCGCGCAAACGTAATTTAAGCCATGAGATTGTGACGCCGCGTATCGCAGCCCAACAAGGCCTGCAGATCGCGCAGAATCAGCAAATCGCTCTGGTATTCGGCACCGAAATGAGCGGCCTTAGCAATGCCGAACTGGATTGCTGCCAGCTACTGGCGATGATTCCTGCCAACCCTGAATACAGTTCACTTAACCTAGCGATGGCGGTGCAAGTCATGTGTTACGAAATGCGTATGCACGCTCTTGAACAAGACGTGTTAGAACTTAAAGCACTGAAAAACGATGCCCTGAGAGGCAATAGGGACGCGGCTCCTGGCGGCATCGAATTAGCGAATAATGAAGATCTAGAACGCTTTTATTCGCATCTGGAAGAAACGCTATTACATATTGGTTACCTGAACCCGGCAGCGCCAAAAAAACTATTCGAGCGGCTGCGTCGCTTATATGCTCGCGCAAGGCTAGAAAAGGAAGAGATCAACTTGCTGCGCGGTATTTTAACTTTGACTGTGACGCCTAAAAAACACTCCAAATATTAAACCATGGATTAAATCGCAAGTATTTACATACATTGGATATATAACCGCTAATTTTCCAGCATTAATATCCTAGTGATTTAGTCAAGTTTATGAAATAATATTGGTTTAATTTGTCCTTATAAATAGATTCCAGCATGTTTAATCACATCAAAGAAGACATTTCCATCGTGTTTGAGCGTGACCCCGCAGCGCGGACGCATTGGGAAATCCTTACTACTTATCCGGGCGTCCATGCGTTGCTTATGCATCGCTTATCGCACTGGCTATGGGAGCATCGCCTATTCTGGCTGGCACGTTTCAATTCACATATCGGCCGCTGGTTAACCGGCATCGAAATCCACCCGGGCGCCACTATTGGCCGCCGCATGTTTATTGACCACGGCATGGGCGTAGTGATTGGTGAAACGGCAGTGGTGGGCGATGACTGTACCTTGTATCACGGTGTCACCTTAGGCGGTACTTCATGGAACAAAGGCAAACGTCACCCCACGCTTGAAAATGGCGTAGTGATTGGTGCCGGCGCAAAAGTATTAGGGCCCATTACCATTGGTGCCGCCGCTAAGATCGGCTCCAATGCAGTAGTAGTTAAAGACGTACCAGCGAATGCTACTGCAGTTGGGATTCCTGCGCGCATCTTGGAAGAAGACGCTCCGAAAGCCAAGGAAGAAGCTATCAAACATAGTTTTGCCGCGTATGCCGTAGCAGATGATAATGACAAGTTTAACCCTGAAGCCATGACTAAGATGATGCAATCCTTGCTTGAGAAAAGCGCCAAGCAAGAAACGAAACTTGCAGCCTTAACGGAACAACTCGAGGCCCTAGGCATCGATGAAATAAGCGATAGCGCGGTTGGACAGGCTTTTGATGTGGATAAAATCCATCCTAAAGAAGCGGTTAACGGCAAAACTTCCAAAGCAAAATCCCCGACAAAGACAACTGCCGATAAACTAAAAAAACCTGTTCAAAAGTAAATAAAAAATTGTGCTAAGGCAGCGGAACCAAGCGCAATAATAGTTGACTAAAGTTATCAAGTATTATAAAATTTTGAACATTATCCAGGTTTAAACTAAATGAAACTCACCACCAAAGGTAGATTTGCTGTTACTGCAATGCTAGACCTCGCGATGCATGAGGCCAAGGCAGTTGCGGA
>JACDEP010000130.1 GCA_013816325.1 Methylotenera sp. | reverse complement strand
GACCTAGAGTTGATTGCAACCGCTGACACGGTTGATAACGGCAAGCCAATCCGCGAAACCATGAATGCTGATATTCCGTTGACCGTAGACCACTTCCGCTATTTCGCAGGTGCAATCCGTGCCCAGGAAGGCGGCATCAGTGAGATTGACCACGACACAGTCGCTTACCATTTTCATGAGCCACTAGGCGTTGTCGGCCAAATCATTCCCTGGAACTTCCCAATTTTGATGGCGGCCTGGAAGCTAGCTCCAGCACTTGCTGCAGGTAACTGCGTAGTATTGAAACCGGCTGAATTCACCCCACTTTCTATTTTAATTATGATGGAAGTTATTGCAGACTTAGTACCGCCAGGCGTCATCAATATTGTCAATGGTTATGGCCGTGAAGTAGGTGCGCCATTAGCCAATAGTAAACGTATCGCTAAAATCGGCTTTACTGGCTCAACAGCTACTGGCCGCGCGATTGCTACCGCAGCAGCAAATAACCTGATTCCAGCAACACTTGAATTGGGCGGCAAATCACCTAATATCTTCTTTGCTGATGTGATGGACGAAGATGATGCCTTCCTGGATAAAGCGATTGAAGGCCTAGTATTGTTTGCATTCAACCAAGGCGAGGTCTGTACTTGCCCTTCACGTGCAATTATCCAGGAATCAATTTACGATAAATTCATGGAACGTGTGTTAAAACGCGTTTCAGCCATCAAGCAAGGCAGCCCACTAGATCCTAATACCATGCTTGGTGCACAAGCTTCACAAGACCAGCTCAATAAAATCATGAACTACATTGATATTGGTAAGCAAGAAGGGGCAGAGGTATTGATTGGTGGTAACCGCAATGTATTGAGCGGAGATTTTGCTGAAGGCTACTATGTACAACCAACTTTGTTTAAAGGCCACAACAAAATGCGCGTGTTCCAAGAAGAGATTTTTGGCCCAGTGCTCGCAGTCACTACCTTTAAAGATGAAGCTGATGCATTAGCAATCGCCAATGACACCATATTCGGTTTAGGTGCAGGTGTTTGGACCCGCAACGGTACTACCGCCTACCGTATGGGTCGTGGCATTAAAGCTGGTCGTGTATGGACGAATTGCTACCATGCGTACCCAGCCCATGCTGCATTCGGAGGTTATAAAGAATCAGGTATCGGTCGTGAAAACCACAAAATGATGCTGGACCATTACCAACAAACTAAGAACTTACTTGTGAGCTATAGTCCTAATAAATTAGGCTTCTTCTAATTTAATTTTTTCGAAATTACATAAGTAAATTAAAAAAGGCGGGGTAACTTGCCTTTTTTAATTAAAGTCACGATATTAAACCCAGGCATCCTAGTTTAGAGAGATTAATTATGACTGAACGTTTATCCGCAACCCCACCGGCAGTTGCACTTATAGATAAATTAACCGCGCAATATGGTGATATCGTCTTCTTGCAATCCGGTGGCTGTTGTGAAGGCAGCGGACCATTATGCATGCCGGCCAATGAGTTTCATCCAAGCCCATCGGATGTGGTCTTGGGCATACTAGGTACGGATAAGAAAGCAACGTTTTATATGGGGGATAGCCATTTTACCTTTGCGGAAAATATGCACACTATCCTGGATGCACAGCCCGGTTCTAGCGGTTCATTTTCATTGGACTGCGGAAGCGGATTTGCTTTTATCACGCAGGGTCGCTTATATTCAGATGAAGAGTTAGCCACCATATCCCCAGTGCAGCGTGTTGGTTTGAAATAACTTCTATCGCAATAGCTTTCAAAAAAGATCATAAATTTTATTAGTCGGTTCTAGAATTAAGGTAAAATTATGTCTGGCGGGCCTCCCCGCATTGTGAAGTAGCCAATCTGGTCAGATGCGGAAGCAAGCAGCCACAACTATTAAGCAAGTGCCGGGGTCAAGGCTCGCCTCCCCTATTACAGCCTGCTAATATTCATTTTATAGTAGAAAGTTTAGTCATGACTTAAAGCCAATAATGCGCTAAAGTTTCTCTAAATTTTAGCTATCAATTAATCATGAAAGTAGACGTGTTCATCTCATGAGTTATCCTAAAGTGGAATTATTCAGTGAATTATTCTAAACTATGAGTTACCAAGTTCTAGCACGTAAGTGGCGCCCAAAATCATTTGACACATTGGTCGGACAAGACCATGTGGTGCGGGCGCTCACCAATGCTTTAATGCAGAACCGCTTGCACCATGCCTATTTGTTTACCGGAACACGCGGCGTAGGTAAAACCACGCTGGCCCGTATCTTGGCTAAATCACTTAACTGTGAAACTGGCGTGACCGCTACACCATGCGGTATTTGTGCGGCTTGTACGGAAATCGACCGAGGCCGCTTTGTAGACTTGATTGAAGTGGATGCGGCGAGCAATACGCAGGTGGATGCCATGCGTGACTTGCTAGATAACGCACAATACGCGCCAACCTCAGGACGCTTTAAAGTATATATCATCGATGAAGTACACATGCTCTCCAAGAGCGCCTTCAATGCTATGCTCAAAACGCTGGAAGAACCACCAGCACACGTTAAATTCATACTGGCAACTACTGACCCGCAAAAAGTTCCGGTTACTGTCCTATCTCGCTGCCTGCAATTCAACCTGCGCCAAATGGCCAGCCCTTTTATCATCGGTCATTTGCAGAACATACTGATACAGGAAAATATTGTTTACGAGCCTACTGCCTTGCATCTTATCGCAAGGGCTGCAGCAGGCAGTATGCGCGATGCCTTGTCATTAACGGATCAAGCCATTGCTTATGGCGGACAAACAGTAAATGAGGCTGAAGTACGCGCCATGCTGGGCGCGGTGGACCAGAGCTATCTGTACCAAATAATCGATGCCTTGCTAGCAAATGATGGTAACGCCATTATGACAGGTGCAAAAATCATGCAAGAGCGCAGTTTATCTTTTGAAGCAGCGCTAAATGATTTAGCCCAATTACTGCACCAAATCGCAGTGGCACAAATGGTGCCTAATAGCATTGCCGATGATTTACCGGAGCGTGCCGCAATCATTAGCCTTGCCGAAAAAATCCCCGCTGAAACCTTACAGCTCTATTACCAGATTGCATTGCTGGGACGTCGCGATATTGCACTGGCTCCAGACGAGTTTGCCGGCTTTACCATGAGTTTGCTACGCATGTTAGCCTTTACGCCGAATGAAGTCACTCTAGCAAATAACAATAAAGTAGCGCTTAAACCCACTACACCACCAGCCTCTGCTCCAATGTCCAAAGTTACCGCTACATCGGCATTACAATCCAATGTGATTCATAGCATAGCGATTAAAGAGTTAGATCAAATTGTTGAACAAGCTAATGATCCCAACGAACCATTACGAACCAACGTTGAGGCTAATTCAGCAGGAGTTAACCAAACGAGCAATGAGGACGCAAGTAACAACACTAAGAGTTTTAGCGGTGATTGGCGTGGATTGGTGGATGAGTTAAAGCTTGGCTTAGCTCGTGCCCTGGCACAGCAGTGCGAATTGATGTCTTACGATGAACACTCTATCTCGCTTAGCGTCCCGGAGTCACAGAAGCATTTGCTATCACCCAATTACCAAGAGAGATTAAGCGGCGCTATTACACAGCATTACGGTAAAAAAATCCGCTTACAATTTAGTATTGGCGGTACTGGTAACACTCCAGCAAAACAGATGTCACAAGAAAAGGCACATGCTCAAGCTAATGCTGAAACTGCCATTGAAGAGGATAGTTTTGTACAGGCGCTGATTAATGATTTCGGCGCACAAATAATCCCTAACAGTATCAAACCCATCTAAAATTTAAGTCTCGTCATCATGCGTTGTTATCATTCCAAAAATATTCGCTTACATACAATACGTATGCCACACTTTATTTTTAAAATGATGTCTAGTCTGATTTAGAGCTTTAATTTTTAATAATATATTTTGAAACGAAGGAGCTAAAAATGATGAAAGGTGGCATGGGCAATCTAATGAAGCAAGCCCAGCAAATGCAGGCAAATATGCAAAAGGCGCAAGAAGAACTCGCTAACATCGAGGTGGAAGGTGTTGCTGCGAATGGTCTAGTGAAAGTGCAGATGACCTGTAAGAACGAAGTGAAGCGTGTCATCTTGGACGACAGCGTGATGGACGACAAAGAAACGCTGGAGGACTTATTGGTCCTCGCTTTGAAAGATGCGAATGCCAAAGTTGAAGCTACGTCGGCTTCGCGTATGTCTAGTTTCATGCCTGCCGGTATGAAACTGCCTTTCTAAGATTAATGAAAAATCCGCCTGCGCTTGAGCAACTTGTTGAAAGCTTGCGCTGCCTGCCTGGTGTAGGTCCTAAATCCGCCCAGCGGATGGCTTATCACCTGCTGCAACGTGACCGTAAAGGTGCAAATGGTTTGGCTATAGCCTTGGATAATGCTTTGCAAGTTGTCGCACATTGCAGGTCATGCAATACCTTTAGCGAGCAGCCTATATGCCCTTTATGTGCCGCAGACAGTCGTGATCAAAGTTTGCTATGCGTAGTGGAAATGCCTACTGACCTGATGATGATGGAAAACACGCAGGCTTACGAGGGGCTTTATTTCGTGTTACTGGGTCGTTTGTCACCGTTAGATGGTGTTGGCCCTAAAGAAATCCATTTAGACAAACTCATTAAGCGCGCGCAGGATGGGATAGTGCAGGAAGTTATTCTAGCCACAAATTATACGGTTGAAGGTGATGCTACAGCGCATTATATTAGCGAACTATTACGCAGCCGGGGCATTAAAACCAGTCGTATAGCGCGGGGCATGCCTATGGGCGGCGAAATCGAATATGTAGATAGCGGAACCCTAGCGCAGGCAATGATGGAACGACGGAGTGTTAAATAACTTTGGCTAAAGATATTATGCCGATGATACAGGCATGATTGGCTAAATAGAAATCAGCGGTCAAGCATAATCTATGCATGTTGCCATTTTGGCTGCGCTAGTTAAAGCTGATTAGCTTAAGTATATCTACGGGCTGTTCTACCATAAAATCAGAACCCCACCCTGCAGGATCATCCATTTCGCCTAAATAGCCATATAAAGCCACTGCCGTGCGCATGCCTGCTGCCTGCCCAGCTTCAATGTCCCGCGCGGCATCGCCAATATAGATACAATTTTCGGCCTGAGCATTCATGAGCTTGCAAGCCATCAGTAAGGTATCAGGATACGGTTTAGGCCTAGGCGCATCATCACCACTAATCACACAGGCGGCGCGCTGATCAAGTTGCATAGCTTTTATAATCCGCGTTGTAAAGCGTTTGGGTTTGTTAGTCACAACACCCCATTGCATACCGTTATTCTCAATGGCGCTTAGCACTTCTTGCATGCCATCAAATAATATCGGCGAATGTGTGAGCACATCTTCGTATATCGTCAGATATTCTTCGCGCATGGCCAGAAAATCGCTATCCGCAGGTGATAAATTAAAGCCTATCTCCAGCAAACCACGTGAACCATGTGATGCTATGGGGCGTATCATTTCATGCGTTAAGGAAGCTTTACCATGACGTTCGAGCTGGATATTCAAAGCTGCGCCTAAATCATGTGCGGTATCGACCAACGTACCGTCTAAATCGAATAAAATCACACTCATGGGGTAACAGTATGCATAAGGTAATTTACTGAAACATCGTCACCTAACGAATAATATTGAGTGATTGGGTTGTACCTCATTCCGCGCATGCCAGAAACAGTAAGGCCCGCATTGCGCACCCAGGTTGATAGCTCTGATGGTTTGATAAATTTAGCATAATCATGCGTACCTTTAGGTAGCATATTTAGCACATATTCCGCGCCTATCACTGCAAATAAATAAGCTTTTGGATTACGATTGATCGTAGAAAAAAATACTGATCCGCCCGGTTTCACAAGTCTGGCACAGGCTGCCACGATTGCTGCTGGATCTGGCACATGTTCCAGCATCTCCATACAAGTTACGACATCAAAGCTGTGAGGCTGTTCAACAGCTAGCTGCTCTACAGATATAAGTTGGTACTGTACTTCTGCACCGCTTTCTAATTGGTGCAGCTTGGCCACATTCAGCGCTTTTTCGCCCAAATCTATGCCAGTGACATCTGCTCCTTTGAAATGCATGGATTCCGATAGAATACCACCGCCACAGCCGACATCCAGCACCCTCTTGCCTTGTAGACCTACCAGTTTATTAATGTAATTAAGGCGTAAAGGGTTGATTTCATGCAGTGGCTTGAATTCACTATTCTTATCCCACCATTTATGTGCAAGGTCACCGAATTTTTGCAGCTCAATTGCATCTGCATTTAATGGCGCTTGATTTTGGTTAGTATTTGTTTTCATATAATTATTCAATAATGGTTATGTGC
>JACDEP010000129.1 GCA_013816325.1 Methylotenera sp. | reverse complement strand
ATCAAGGCCTGTGAACCCGACTAGGTGCGCGGTAACTTCACCGCCCGGATAATAACGCTTATATTCGCGCTGCAAGTAAATGCCGGAAATACCAAGCTTCATGACTTGCGCAGCCAGCTCAGGAGAAATACGGCGTTTAAGGTAAACGAACTCACGTTCGTTATTAGCCAGTTTTTTAGTGATATCTGACGGTTTGATATTGAGCAGGTCAGCAATCTTCTTGGTTTGTGTGGGGGTAATCTCCACATCTGGCGGACTCGCCCATACGGATTCAACTGGCGAACTAATGGCCAGCAATTCGCCATATCGGTCTGTGATTTTGCCGCGTTGCGCATGCAAAGTGAGCGTACGGCTATAGCGCTCATCTCCTTTTTCCTGCAAAAAGCGTTTATGGAAACTTTGCAGATATATACTGCGGCCCAATAGGGCTGCAAAGCCTGCCAATACCGCTATCAACAGTACTCTGCGTCGCCAAGCGGGTAGTTTGACCAAGTTAATATTGTGGTTGGCTTTATGGTTGGATTGACCCACTACCATCATGGCTGAGCTCCTGCAGGTTTTTCAGCCTTTAGAGTTGGTGGCTTGACTAGTGCCGCTGGTACTGCAGCGGCCTTCGCTGGCACAGCAGTAAGTGACTCAACGGCTTTCATATCTGTAGAGGACACCACCTGTATTCGTGTTGAATCAGGCACACGCATCTGTAACGCTTGTGTCGCAATCAATTCCACACGTGAATGCATCGCCCAGGTGCTTTGCTCAAGCTGCAACTGCCCATATTCCTGGTCATATTGCTTAGCTGCCTGAGCCATTTGTTCCAGCTCAATATAGAGTTTGCGCGCTTTGTGCTGAGCATTCACCAGACCCAGAGCAGAGAATATCAAGGCGAAAAACAAGATAAAGTTAAGGCGCGTCATACGACGTGCGTCCTCTCTGCCACGCGCATTACCGCACTTCGTGAACGCACGTTGCGTTTTATTTCTGCCGCATTGGGCTTAATTGTCTTTCCTACACTGATCATTTTAGGTTGTGGTAAATCTGCAGCCCGCACCGGAAAATTGCTCGGTAAATCATCACAATTGGCTTGGTCGCGGATGAATTGCTTCACCATGCGGTCTTCAAGTGAATGGAAACTTATAACCGCCAATCGCCCTCCTGGTGCCAGCAATGCCAGGCACTGCGGTAATGTTAACGAAAGCTCTTCAAGCTCCTGATTGACGAAAATCCGTAGAGCCTGAAATGTACGCGTTGCTGGGTTTTGCCCAGGCTCATGCCGCGTGACTGCACCTGCCACGACCTTGGTAAGTTGCCCTGTAGTGGTGATGGCGCGCCCGTCATTGCGTTCCGTAATAATCGCCCTTGCAATCTGCTTAGCAAACCGTTCTTCACCATAATTTTTTATAACCTCCGCTAATTCTTTTTCTGTTGTAACGGCTAAAAATTCTTCCGCTGTCCGCCCACTGGTTTGGTCCATGCGCATATCCAACGGCGCATCAAATCTAAAACTAAACCCCCTGTCTCCTTCATCTATCTGTGGCGATGAAATGCCTAAGTCCAACAAGATGCCATCTACTTTTGAAATGCCCATCTCACCCAACTTATTCTTCATCCCGGCAAAATGGCTATGCACCATGCTAAATCGCAAGTCCTGGATTTCTTTACCGGCCGCAACCGCACTTACATCACGGTCGAACGCAATCAAACGCCCACTGAGGTCTAATTGAGCTAAGATTTTTTTGGAGTGCCCGCCACGGCCGAAGGTGCCGTCTACATAGGTGCCGTTTGATTTTATTGCAAGCGCATGCACAGCCTCTTCTAACAACACTGTGATATGTGTAGAGGTGGTATTTGCTGAATTTAAATCTGATTGAGGCATTTCGGCTGCGGGTGCTTTTTGTGTGCTTTTTTCTAACTTCAAAGCACCCTTGCCAGGCGCTTTTTTTGAAGACAATGATGCTTTAGTGGGCGCGCTGTTCACGCCCTTAATCACAGCGAGAAGCCCTCTAACTCCGTTGGCATTTCAAAGCCATTACCTTCCATGACTTGCGCCAGTTGGGCGCGCCAGGCTTCCATATTCCACAACTCAAAATGGCTGCCTTGACCTACTAGCATCACTTCTTTATCCAAACCAGCAAAATCCCTCAGTACTGGAGAGACAAGCATACGACCAGCACTATCAAGCGCGATATCTTCAGCAAAGCCTACTAGCAAACGCTGCAATGCACTAGATTTAGAGTCGAATGAAGACAGCGCCATCATCTTGGCCTGAATTGGCTCCCACGCTGGCTGCGGATAAAGTAGCAAGCAACGATGCGGATGCGCAGTCAATACCAAATTGCCAGCACACTCAAGTTGCATGGCTTCTCGATGCTTAGTCGGAACAGCTAGGCGTCCTTTTGCATCTAGATTTAATGATGTTGCACCGCGAAACATATTCGTTATTTGCCTGACTTAATAATGCTTAATAAAAAGTTACGCTGAATAAAAAGTGGGGAATTGCAACGCAGTCTAAAAATTCTTTGCCTGAGCTGGACTGCAATAGCCTTATTTTTTGCCCTTAGTAGTTACCAAAAAATCGCGATAAAACATTAAAAAATCGCAGCTTAATTAAAAATTCCCCACAAAAACCCACTTTTTCCCACCTATCTGCACTATAGATAAAAAAAAAGCGCAATGCAAGCCCTTTTTTGTTATTTTTTCTTTATAGGTCAAGGACTTAGCGAATTTTCGTGGGTAATATAAAGTTGTTATTAATTAAGCACATACAAAATTAAGTGAATGTAGATTATGAGAATACTTATGAAAGCATTTGAATTGTATTAAGAGGAAATGAGGGCTAATAAAAAAACAACTGAAAAGGATTTTTGAGGCGTAATATAAAATTAAAGTGTGAAGCTGGCCGATAAGCCGGGTTTTGTAGACCTTATTGCTAAGGCTGACAGTCATTCATCTAGGCGCACAATTACTTGTACGCTCAAGCTATCTACCCGCTGGCAGCGCGAACCACGCTTTATTTACTTGCGTAAAAATGCCAGCCTATTTGATATTGCTGCAGATGGAGGTTACCGCGTTTCACCGTAACTAAATACGCTCGTCTCTGTGGCCCTATTCCGCGTCTTATATTTTCCAGCTTTCGCCAAAAAAACTTCAACGTACGGCCGTTAGCCGTCATCCTGCTCTGTGCAGCCCGGACTTTCCTCCCTCACTTCAAGAAGACCGCAAGGTCTTCTCATTACCATGGCAATAAATTGACAGATAAAATGCGACGGCGACTGTCTGGCCAGCTTCAATGCTATTTTAACATGTTGGATGATTAATTATTTTATTTTGAAATTTCCAGCTCAACTTTTGTCCTGCTCGCAATGGCACTAATGCATCGTCATTGATATAAGGCAAGTACTCGGGCACCAACCAGCTTTCTTTCATTAGCGTGACTTTTTTAGTATTGCGCAGTAAGCCGTAAAAATCCGCACCGTAGAAACTCGCAAACCCTTCCAATTTATCCAGCGCATTTTCTTTATCGAACGCTTCTGCATAAAGCTCCATAGCAGTATGTGCTGTATACATGCCTGCACAGCCACAAGCTGCTTCTTTAGTATGTTTAGCGTGGGGCGCGCTATCGGTACCTAAGAAAAATTTGGCATTACCGGAAACAGCAGCTTTTACCAAAGCCACACGATGCTCTTCACGTTTTAAAATCGGCAAGCAGTAATGATGGGGCTGGATGCCGCCTTTGAACATATCGTTACGATTCAAGAGCAAATGATGCGCCGTAATCGTTGCAGCCACGTTGCTGGGTGCCTCTGTGACAAAATCTGCCGCATCTTTAGTCGTGATGTGCTCAAATACGATTTTTAAGCTTGGGAATTTCTCAATGAGTGGAATCATGTTGCGCTCAATAAATACCCGCTCGCGATCAAATACATCAATGTCACTATCCGTCACTTCAGCATGCGTCAGCAAAGGTACGCCCAGTTTTTCCATGGCTTCAAGCGCTTTTACGCAATGCCCAAGGTTAGTCACACCTGAATCTGAGTTGGTAGTCGCACCTGCCGGATAAAGTTTAACGCCGTGTATTAAACCGCTCGCCTTAGCTTTGGCTATTTCCTCTGCCGATGTATTGTCGGTCAGGTATAAAGTCATCAGCGGTTCAAAATTCATGTTTGCGGGCAATGCTTGCAAAATGCGCTGGCGGTAAGCAAGCGCCAATTCCGTGGTAGTGACAGGCGGGCGCAAATTTGGCATGACAATCGCGCGGGCAAATTGCCGAGCAGTATCAGGTAATACTGCTTTGAGCGCCGCATCATCACGCAAATGCAAATGCCAGTCATCTGGGCGGGTAATCGTTAGAGTTTGTAGAGTAGTCATGTGCTGGGCTGCTTTTTTTAATAGCTATTAAGTAGCTTGCTTTAAAGCAAGCGCAAATTCGTAAAGATCGTTTTTCTTTTCTTTGGTGATTTCAGTGGCCAGCTTTACCGCCTGTTTAAGCGGTAAGTCAGCCAGCAGTAATTTTAATACACGTACGGTTTCTTCCGAAATTTCTTCTGCTTCTTTTACAACTGCCGCTTCAATCAAAAGAACAAATTCGCCGCGTTGCTGATTGGCATCTGCCTCTAACCAATGAATAGCATCGGCTAGATGGCAGCTATGGATCGTTTCAAAAGTTTTGGTGATTTCACGAGCGAAAGTAATGCGGCGCTCTGCGCCTAGTACGATTGCCATATCTGCGATGCTTTCCACTATGCGATGCGGCGCTTCATAAAAGACTAGGGTGACTGTTTGCAGTTTTAAAAGCTCTAACGCTTTTCGCCTAGCTGCACCGCTGGCAGGCAAAAAACCATGGAATAAGAACCCATTCTGTGCAATGCCGGAAACTGACAGCGCCGCGATGACTGCGCTTGCTCCAGGAATCGGCACTACCCTGATACCGGCTTTACGAACCAAATCCACCACTATCGCACCAGGGTCACTGATACCAGGTGTGCCTGCATCGGTTACTAAGGCGATGTTTTGGCCGGTTTTGAGTTGCAATAATAGTTTTTCAGCAGATTGATGTTCATTATGCTCATGAACGGCGATAAGTTTTTTAGTGATGCCAAAATGCGACAGCAAGCCCGACGTATGACGGGTATCTTCTGCGGCAATCGCATCCACTGTTTTAAGCGTTTCCAACGCACGCAGGGTAATATCAGCCAGATTTCCAATTGGCGTGGCTACCACATATAATAGGCCATCTTTATTCATCTGCTTGTTGCTATCATCCTTAATAATTTACCGGAATTTATGCGCGAACCCCTTGTTCAAAAAACTAGCTCAATCAAGCCCCACATAATCAAGCATAAACCCTTCCGCTTGACGCTGACTATAGCGAGCATATTTTGTGCCTATACGCTCAGTTTTGCCGATACCAAAGTGTTACCAGAAGAAGCCTTCGTACAAGGCCAAAAGTATCTTGAACAAGCCAATACGCCTTTAGCAGAAGTAAGTTTAACGCGCATCCCACCGAGTTCGCCCTATGCAAAATTACTCGCCGGCAGTATTGCCGCAAGAAACGGGGATATTGACCGCACTTTTTTACTATTATTACCTCTGCAATCAAATGCCAGTCTCATCAAACCTGCGGCAGCTAGTTTACATGCAAGTTTAAGCAATGCCTATGAAAAGCAGGGAGATAGCCTGAATGCGCTAGACCAATTAATCCGACGCGAGGCCTTCATAACAGACCCGCAAGCCATTGAGGATAATAATAAAAATATCTGGCGGCTTCTATCTAGCTTATCTGTGCAAGATTTAATTGGCATGCGCGGTGAAAGTAGCAATACCGCAACTCAGGGTTGGATTGATTTAAGCCTAGTCGCCAAAAGTTCTGATGTGGCGACCGAACTTGCCACATGGTTTAACAGCTACCCAGATCATACCGCCACCAGCTTCGCAAAAACGCTAACCGTTGCAAATCCTAGCGCCAATCCACCTAAAAGCGGTAACTTGCCGCTTAAAGGCAATATCGCCTTGATTCTGCCTTTTGATAACGCTGCCTTTGCTGACAAAAGCAAAGCCTTCAAATTAGGTTTGCAGGCTGCTCTTAATAAAAATGGCAGTCCTAACATTATTAAAGATTATGCCAGTCTGGGCGATCAAGAAAGTTTTGGCGACTCCTATACCTACGCAAAGGATGAAGGTGCTAGCTATTTTATTGGTCCATTACAATCGAGCGAACTCGTAGAAGTTGTGCCAGTAGAATTTAAACCTGTAGAAGTTGAACTTGGAGAAGTTGAACTTGGTAATGCTAAACTCGAAGAAAATAAGTCGGTTGAAACTAAGCCGGTACCTGTGCTTAGCTTACTAGACTCCAACC
>JACDEP010000012.1 GCA_013816325.1 Methylotenera sp. | reverse complement strand
TCAAGTTTTACGGACACGTAGTGAAATATCCCACCAATGCGGGTGTGGAGGCCCATTGGGTCGATGCCGAGCACTTGGTGGCCATGGCGTACGACGTACCTGTACCTGGGTACGATACAAAAACAGTGAATAACCTGCGTCTTTGGGCGGCTAAAGCGACGCGCGAATTTGACTTGCGTCACTTTAATGATGGAAATTATGAGAAAGCCGTGGCGGAGCGTAATGATACTGAGAGTATTTCCAAAGTGCTCTACCCGAATGATTCATCAGCGGTAGGTAAAGAACTACGTTTGAAACAGCAATATTTCTTTGTATCTGCTTCCATCCAAGATATTTTGCGCCGTTATTTATCTGTGCACGAAATTCATACCGTGCAGGATTGGGATCTAATCACCGATAAAATTGCAATCCAGCTTAACGATACACATCCGTCGATTGCAATACCCGAGCTGATGTACCAGCTTATCGACCATCATCGCTTGCCATGGAGTAAAGCCTGGGAATTGTCATGCAAGATTTTTGCTTATACCAACCATACCTTGATGCCGGAGGCATTGGAAACCTGGTCTGTAGAGTTATTTGGCCGCTTGTTGCCGCGGCACTTGGAAATTATCTACCAGATTAACCATGAGTTCTTATGCATGGTGAACCAAAGCTTCCCAGGTGATGTTGAATTAGTCAGGCGTGTTTCCATCATTGATGAAACCCACGGTCGTCGTGTTTGCATGGCACACTTGGCTGTTATCGGTAGCCATACCGTCAATGGTGTAGCAGCTTTACATAGTGAGTTACTTAAACAGACATTGTTTGCAGATTTCCATCGTATCTATCCGACTAAGTTTACCAATGTCACCAATGGCATTACGCCGCGCCGCTGGCTAAACCAGGCGAACCCGCATTTAACAAGCTTGATTCAGAAGGCGATAGGTCCTGGTTTTATCAAAGACTTGCGTGAGTTGAAAAAGCTGACCCCGTTGGCTAAAGATGCAGACTTCAGGACAGCTTTTGCTCACGTGAAGTATGGCAATAAGGTTCGCCTAGCTCATACAATCGAGAAATTAACCGGTATTAAAATCAATACCCATAGCCTATTCGATGTGCAAATCAAGCGCATACATGAATACAAGCGCCAATTGCTCAATGTGCTTCATGTCATTACCCTTTATAACCGCATTCGCAGTGGTGAAAAAGGCATCACTCCTAGGACGGTAATATTTGGCGGTAAAGCAGCGCCCGGATATTGGATGGCGAAACAGATCATCCGCCTAATCAACGATGTTGCTACTATCGTCAATAATGACTTGGCCATAGGCAATCAATTAAAGGTGGTGTTCTATCCAAACTATGAGGTTTCAGCAGCGGAGATATTGTTCCCAGGCAGTGACCTTTCGGAACAGATTTCCACAGCGGGCACGGAGGCTAGCGGTACGGGTAATATGAAAATGGCTTTGAATGGCGCATTAACCATAGGCACGCTGGATGGTGCTAACGTAGAAATCATGGAAGAAGTGGGCGCGGAAAATATCTTCATCTTTGGCCTGACTACCGCACAAGTGGCAGAAGCCAAGGCAACCGGTTATAACCCACGCGATTACTATGACAATAACCCTGAGTTGAAACAGGTGCTGGATATGATAAGCAGTGGTTATTTTTCTATTGATGAGCCAGGTCGTTACCAGCCTATCGTAGATAACCTATTAGTAAATGGTGATCAGTATATGCTGATGGCAGATT
Source organism: Methylotenera sp. (assembly GCA_013816325.1). GTDB lineage: Bacteria > Pseudomonadota > Gammaproteobacteria > Burkholderiales > Methylophilaceae > Methylotenera. The sequence continues at coordinate 21,247 of JACDEP010000012.1, read as the reverse complement.
ACGCCGAGTACATTAAAACCCAAGATGCAGTAAGCAAACTCTACCAAAACCAGGACGCTTGGCTAGAAATGGCGATTTTGAATGTGGCAAATATGGCTAAATTTTCTAGTGATCGAGCCATTGCCGATTACGCAAAAAATATCTGGAAAATAACGCCCGGCAAGCCTGAAACTAAGATAAAAAATAAGTCTCAGCTTAAAGATTAGCTGCCTTTAAAATCGGAGAAGTAAATTGCATTCTTTCACCACCTTTACAAAAGCCGCTGCGCTAGGGCTAATTCTGTTTGCAACCCATGCTAACGCATTAAGCGTGGATGATTTAAGCAGCAACGAAGCGAGTAAAGGTCTTAAAGCGGCATTGATCCAGGGTGCCGGCAAAGCGGTAAGCAAGCTAGGCGCGGTTGACGGGTTTTTTGGTAACAAGGAAGTGAAGATTCCGTTACCGGATACCATGAAGAAAGCGGAAAAAGCCATGCGTATGTTTGGTATGAGCAAGCAGGCAGATGAGCTGGTGCTGAAAATGAACCGCGCGGCAGAAGCAGCCGTACCTGAAGCTAAGTCACTGTTAGTGGATTCGGTCAAAAAAATGAGTGTGGCAGATGCGAAAAGTATTTTGACTGGCGGAGACGATGCAGCCACCCAATATTTCAAGAAAACCACCTCAAGCGCAATGATCGATAAATTCCTGCCTATCGTCAAAAAAGCCACTGAAAACGTACAGCTTGCCCAGCAATACAATAAATTTGCTGAAATGGGCAATAAATTCGGAATCGTCAAAAAGGACCAGATGAACTTAGAGCAATATGTCACGCAGAAAACATTGGATGGCGTTTACCTGATGATGGCTAAGGAAGAAGCCGCGATTCGCAAAGACCCAGTCGGACAAGCCAGTAATTTACTTAAGAAGGTATTCGGGGCCATAGGAAGTAACTAAGCCGTTTCATTTGTTTAAATTTGAAGGGAACTCCGTTCTTGCCTATAGTGCACACGCCAGTGGAATCTATAAATCAATGATTTCGATTTCCGGGGAAGCAATATAGTCACTCTTGCTGGTCAATTGAGCATCTGTAATAGCGGTGCATATCTGGGTAAATAACTCAGATATTGCGGCTTAAGCTACTTAAGACAAGCTTGTATGTAGCCGTGTTCTTTAACTTCATAATTTTTGCCGGTTCTTACTTTACTCAGTTTGTACTTTTTAATGAATCAATCGGACCTAAAGAATATCCAGACCTTCGCATAAAACTTTTTTATGCATTTCATTTTTCTTTCTCGCGTTGGCTTAATCAGCTTTGTTAGAGGTTGCATGGCTAGCATAGTATTGCTTCTAATAGCAGAAGTTAGTTCATAATCATTGACCTATTAGCAAGCAAGTACAGGCCTAACTAACTCTAATCTGGTAGAATTCTGCTTTCTCATTCGTAGACATTTAGCTGAGTTTTCATGACTGGTTCCAAAATGATTTTCCTACGTGGCAGCGCCGCACTCTCTCAATTTCGTATTGAAAAAATCCAAACTACACTTGGACAAATCAGCTCTAACATCACTCACTTATATACCGAATTTTTGCATTTTGTTTGGGTGGATGGCGTGCTCGATAGCAAACAGCAAAAAACTCTTGAACAAATTCTTACTTACGGCCCGACTATGCAGGCAGAAGAGCCGAAAGGTGAGCTGTTTCTTGTTACTCCAAGATTAGGTACGATTTCCCCATGGGCATCACGTGCAACGGATATCGTACAGCATTGCGGTTTACCGGAAATCAAGCGCGTAGAGCGCGGCATTGCTTATTATGTGCAAACTAACAATGGCCAGCCGTTAACGGAAGCTGAGCGTAAACAATTATTGCCATTGATTCATGACCGCATGACGGAAACAGTTTTTGCCAATGTGATTGATGCGGAAAGGCTCTACCATACTGATACGCCAGCACCATTAAGTACGGTGGCTATTTTGCAAGGCGGCAAACAAGAATTAAACAAAGCGAACAGTGAACTTGGTTTAGCGCTTTCGCCGGATGAAGTGGAATATCTGTTTGATAATTTTATTAAGATGGGACGTAACCCCACTGACGTCGAATTGATGATGTTTGCCCAAGCTAACTCCGAGCATTGTCGCCATAAGATATTCAATGCGAACTGGTTGATTGATGGCGAAGAGCAAACCATATCGCTGTTCGGCATGATACGCAATACACACAAGCTCAACCCCGGTAATACTGTGGTGGCCTATTCAGACAACTCTTCGATAGTTGCAGCTTCAAATACCAAAGAACTTACCAAGCGTTTTTATCCAACTGAAAACGGCACCTACAGTTACAAAGAAGAAGAGATGCACTACCTTATGAAGGTAGAAACACATAATCACCCAACGGCTATTTCACCATTCGCCGGTGCGGCAACTGGCGCCGGCGGTGAGATCCGTGATGAAGGCGCGACAGGTAGCGGTTCTAAACCAAAAGCAGGTTTAACCGGCTTTTCAGTGTCTAACCTCAATATCCCTAATTTCACCCAGCCATGGGAAGTGAATCAATACGGTAAACCGGGCCGTATCGCTTCACCATTACAAATCATGATAGATGGCCCATTAGGAGGCGCGGCTTATAATAACGAGTTTGGCCGCCCGAACATAGCTGGTTATTTCCGTACGTTTGAATTGGAAACTCAAGATTCAAATGGTAAAGCAGAAGTGCGTGGCTACCACAAGCCAATCATGTTGGCTGGCGGTATTGGTAATATCTCCGCGCAACACTCTAAAAAGAACCCCATTCCACCGGGCGCAGCCTTGATTCAATTAGGCGGCCCAGCGATGTTAATTGGCTTGGGTGGAGGCGCCGCCTCGAGTATGGATACGGGTTGCAACGTTGAAAACCTGGATTTTGATTCAGTGCAACGCGGCAACCCGGAACTGGAACGCCGAGCGCAGGAAGTAATCGACCGCTGCTGGCAACTAGGCGACAAGAATCCGATATTAAGTATTCATGACGTGGGTGCCGGTGGTATCTCCAATGCGTTCCCTGAACTGGTGAACGATGCTGGCGTTGGTGCAGTATTTCAGCTGCGCGATGTGCATAATGAAGAGCCAAGCATGTCCCCGCGGGAGTTATGGAGTAATGAGGCGCAAGAGCGTTATGTGATGGCGATTCTGCAGGAAGATTTGCCCCGCTTCAAAGCAATTTGTGAACGCGAGCGTTGTCCGTTTGCCGTGGTGGGTGTTGCCACGGATGAGCGCTACTTAACGGTAGCGGATAGTCATTTTGACAATAAACCGGTCGATATGGATTTATTTGTATTACTAGGCAAGCCGCCAAAAATGACGCGTGATGTAAAAAGTACAGAACGCAAATTAACAGCGTTTGATACCAGCAAGATTGATTTGAAAGAAGCTGCGGCACGCGTATTGCGCTTGCCTGGCGTGGCTGATAAAACATTCCTTATTAGCATTGGCGACCGCTCTGTAACAGGCTTAGTGGCACGTGAGCAAATGGTAGGCCCATGGCAAATACCGGTGGCTGATGTTGCGGTGACGTTAGCAGGCTATGAAACGTATCGCGGGGAAGCATTTGCCATCGGCGAAAAAGCGCCACTAGCATTGGTAAATGCGCCAGCATCGGGCCGCATGGCGATTGGTGAGGCGATTACCAATATCGCGGCGAGCTTGATTGATGACCTGAGTGATTTGAAGCTTTCTGCTAACTGGATGGCACCTGCCGGACACGCAGGCGAAGATGCGGCGCTGTTTGAAACCGTAAAAGCCATTGGCATGGAGCTTTGCCCACAGTTAGGTATCAGTATACCCGTTGGTAAAGACTCCATGAGCATGAAAACAGTATGGAACGACGCTGGCGAAAACAAGGCCGTGACTTCGCCTATCTCACTAGTAGTGACAGCGTTTGCAACTACGTCGGATGCACGTAAAACCTTGACGCCACAATTAAAGACAGATGTTGTGACTAAGTTGATTTTGATAGACTTAGGCGCTGGCAAAAACCGCACGGGTGGCTCTAGCCTTGCGCAAGTGTACGGCGCTGTTGGAGATGTAGCGCCAGATGTGGATGATGCCGCGCAGCTTAAGCACTTCTTCGCGACGATTCAGCAATTGAATAAAGCAAGCAAGATACACGCTTACCATGACCGTTCAGATGGTGGGCTATTTTCAACATTAGTTGAGATGGCGTTTGCCGGACATTGCGGCTTGGATATCGATATTTCAGGTTTAACCGGCGATATCGTCAGCGTACTGTACAACGAAGAGCTGGGTGCAGTCATTCAGGTAAACGCAACAGAAGCTAACGCAATTGCCGCACAATTCAATGGTTTGGCACATGTGATTGGCGATGTTGTGACTGGTAACCAAATCCAAGTTAAGCAACATGGCAGCATAGCGTTTAATGACACGCGTATTAACCTTCATCGTATGTGGTCTGAAACGACGTACCATATGCAAAAACTTCGTGATAACCCGCTGTGCGCGCAGCAAGAATATGACCGTATCCTTGATGAAGCGAATCCGGGTTTATCGGTTAATTTAACTTATGACCCTGTAGAAAACATTGCAGCGCCGTACATTGCAACAGGCGCTCGCCCGAAAATGGCGATACTGCGCGAGCAGGGCGTAAATGGGCACGTGGAAATGGCCGTGTCATTTGACCGAGCCGGCTTTGCTAGCCATGACGTGCACATGAGCGATATCATCAGCGGCCGTGTATCGCTTAAAGATTTCGCAGGTTTTGTAGCCTGCGGTGGCTTCTCTTACGGTGATGTGCTCGGTGCGGGTGAAGGCTGGGCGAAGTCCATCCTGTTCAATGCCCGTGCATATGACGAGTTTTCTGCATTCTTTAATCGCCAGGATAGTTTTGCTTTAGGTGTTTGTAACGGCTGCCAAATGATGAGCAACCTCCGAGAATTGATACCAGGCGCAGTGTATTGGCCGCATTTTGTACGTAATAAATCCGAACAATTTGAAGCAAGGCTAGCCATGGTAGAAGTTCTAGAGTCTTCATCTTTATTCTTCAGCGGCATGGCTGGTAGCAAAATGCCGATTGCAATCGCACATGGTGAAGGTTATGCGGAATTTTCTGACGAAAATGCGGTCAATGACGTGTTAGCGAAAGAATTAGTGACGATGCGATTTATTGATAACGCGTCAACGCCTACTACAAGCTATCCGTTTAACCCAAATGGCTCTCCACAAGGTATTACCGGATTAACCAGCACAGATGGGCGCTTTAGTATTATGATGCCACATCCTGAGCGGGTGATTCGTAATGTGCAAAACACCTGGCAACGCTGCGGGGATACTGAAGACAGTGCTTGGGTCCGCATGTTTCGTAACGCAAGAAACTACATAGGCTAGCCTTTTGGCCGGCTCACATAGTAAATATAAATTTAATAATCTAGGCAGGAGAAAGTAGCATGAAATTGATTAAAACAATAATGGCTGTATTAGCTTTAGCATTCTCAATCAACGCTATGGCAGCCATGGCACTGACTGATGACCAATCGGTAGAGTTTACTGATGCAGTTGGTAAGGGCGATATGAAAATCGTTAAGAAATACGTTGAAGGTGGCGTAGATGTTAATGCTACATACTTTGCATGGTCACCTATCCAAATGGCGGCTACAAAGGGTAAATTAGAAGCGGTGAAATATTTAACTGAACACGGTGCTGATTTGAATTACGTGCATCCACTAACCAAAATGACCGCATTCCATCTCGCAGCTTATGATGGCTATACAGATATCGTAAAATATCTAGCTGAACATGGCGCGGACGTAAACAAAAAAATGCGTGCAGATGTCGATATCATCCGTGTAGTCAAAGATACCGGTAATACCAAAATGATTGAATTGCTTAAATCATTAGGTGTTAAAGAAGACGGCTGTCAAGATGAAAAATGTTTGTAACTAGGCAGTAAGAAATAGGGTTTTGCGAAATATCGCTTCTATTGTATGTTTAATCATCGGGCTGTTTAGCCCGATGATTATTTGGGCAGACGAAACTAAACAAACTGCTGAATCTAGCAATCTCCACATTAAAAGTCTCGCGGCATCCTGTGCAGCATGTCACGGTACTAATGGTAATAGTGCGGGTAGAACGCCTAGCATTTCGAGTATTTACAAGCCGACTTTTGTTGCGCAGATGTTGGCTTATCGCTCCGGTGAGCGACCTGCCACGGTAATGCAACGTCATGCCAAAGGCTTAACTGTTCAAGAGATTGAAGGTTTGGCAGAATATTTCTCCAAGCAGGCCAGGCAACAAGTAAAAGTAATCCCTTCCCAAAACCTGTCTCAAGATTTTCCGAATTAACATGAAAATTAATCGTCGCGACTTTATTAAATTTACAGGTTACGGCGTTGGATTGAGTGCTGTGAGCTCGACCTTGTTTGGTTGCGCTAGCGACGTTAAGAATCCGTTTCATAAGCTAACTGGCGGCAAAGTGGTCATTATCGGTGGCGGTTATGCTGGGGCAACTGCTGCAAAATATCTTCGGATGTGGAGTAAGGGTGCAATAGAAGTCATTGTGATAGAGAAAAATCCACAGTTCGTGTCATGCCCATTAAGTAACTTGGTACTAGGCGGCAGCAAAACCATCAATGACCTGACATTTGGCTATGACTTGGTGAAAAAGAATCATGGTATCCAATGGGTACAGGATGAAGTTACTGCAATCGATACCACCAATAAAAAAATCACGATGATTCGTGGTGAAATCATATATGACCGGTTGATTATAGCGCCCGGTATAGATTTTATCTACGATGACTTGCCTATGCTGCAAAGTGTAGAAGCACAGAAACAAGTGCCGCATGCTTGGAAAGCCGGTTGGCAGACAGTGAATCTGCATAATCAGCTTTCAGCCATGCCAAACGGCGGCGTATTCGTTATGAATGTTCCCAAAGCGCCATATCGCTGCCCACCGGGTCCTTATGAGCGTGCGGCTCAGGTCGCGTTCTATCTCAAAAATAATAAACCTAAATCCAAAGTGATCGTGCTGGATGCTAATCCAGAAATCACTTCCAAAAAAGGGTTGTTCACCAAAGTCTTTAACGAGATGTATACAGGTATCATCGACTACCGGCCCAATAATATAGTGGTCGATGTAGGTATCGCCAACCGCATAGTCAAAACGGAATTTGATACGGTGAAAGCTAACGTACTCAATATTATCCCACCGCAGCGTGCCGGCAAGCCTGCCCAAATGGCGCTTATAGATAATCAAAAAATAGGTTTGAATAACATTGATAAACGCTGGTGCGAGGTAGATTTCCTGACGTATGAATCAAAACTAGCCCCGAATGTCCATATCATAGGTGACGCTGTTTCAGCCGCATTGCCTAAATCTGCACATATGGCAAGTAACCAAGCCAAGATATGTGCCAATGCGATTGTGCAGTTGATGGCTGGCTTAGCGCCAGATGCAGCGCCGGTTTTCGCTAATACCTGTTATAGCTATGTCACCGATAAATCTGCCATGCATGTGGCCAATGTGTACCGCTATGATGAAGCCAAGAAAATCATGGTGTCGGCTGAAGGTGGGGGTGTTTCTGCTAACCCCAGTGAGCAGGAAGGGTTATATGCTGTGGCCTGGTCCAAAAATATATGGACGGATACATTAACTTAAAACTTTATAAAGTATGCATCGATACCTAAGATTCATTATTTTTTCAATGCTCGGATTTTTTGTGCTGTTCAGGATTACGCCTGCTGAATCGCAGACTGACATCAGCAATATCAAACTCCCGCCCGGTTTTAAAATAGAAGTCTATGCGGATGCGCATACAAAAAATGGCCAATATCTAGAAAATTCCAGATTGATGATATTCGATGTTGCTGGCAACTTATATGTATCTACTGCCAAGGAAAACAAGGTAGTCATGGTTTCAGATACCAATAAAGACGGGAAGGCAGATGTTGTAACGCTTGTGGCAGATCATCTCAATGCGCCGCAAGGTATGGTATTCGTGGGCGATAGCCTGCTCGTGGCTAATCAGGATTCCGTAGTAAGGTTAGATAAACAAACTGGTAAATGGCCGGCTAAAGTCACGCCATTCATTAGCAACTTAGCCATGGGCTGGCATACACTCAAAACGATTAAGCTGAGTCCGGATGGTTATTTATTTATCAATGTAGGCTCTAGTTGTAATGTTTGTGTGGAAAGCGATGTAACGCGCGCGACCATACTGCGCTACACCACAGATGGCAAACCAGCCGGAGCATTGCAAACACTAGGTAGACATCAACAATCTGCCATTTGGGCACGTGGGTTGAGGAATTCTCAAGGTTTTGCTTGGCACCCCAAAACAGGTGAAATGTATGCCACTAATGACGGCTCTGATATGCGATCCACATCCAAAGGCGGGCCTGTGAATGATGAGCTGCCGCCTGAACATCTTAATAAAATAGAAGCAGGCAAACATTATGGCTGGCCTTATTGCTGGGGCGATGCCCGCGGTAAACCTATGGTCCAGGACCCAAATTTTACGAGTGAATCAGGCTTTTGCCAAACGGCCCAAGGACCGGAAGTTGCTTTTACTGCACACACTACACCTATCGGCATTACCTTTTTAAACAAAACGGACTTCCCTGCCGATTATAAAGCCGATGCCATTGTAGCCCTACATGGCTCATGGAACCGCAAGCAGCCAGCTGGTTATAAATTGGTCAGAATAAAATTTGATGCCAATAACCAGGCAGTCAGCGTAGAGGATTTTGCGACAGGATGGCTTCTAGGCAGCGAGGCCTGGGGCAGGCCGGTAGATGTGGCTGTGGGAACGGATAAAGCCTTGTACGTGTCAGATGATAGAACAGGTACGATTTACCGAATTACCTACTCAGCCGGAAAATAGCCATTCAGTAAATAACCACTTAGAATCCGGGAATTAAAAAGGAGTCAAAATGAAACATCTATTAAAAAAAATCAGCTTAATGATAGGATTAATTGGCGCTATGAATAGCGTACAAGCTGTCCAAATCAAGAGCGCTTTGTTGTATATCAGCCCTAATGAATACAACTACAGTGTACATTTATTAAGTCCCTATTACGATTACTGGTTTGAACAAGGGCCGCTGGTTGAACCAATCGCTTATCAGGTCTTACAGGCAAAAAGTACCGACTTAGCCTTATGCAAAGCCAATGAAACTGCCGATAGGATCATTCGCATAACTCCCCACGTCTTTTATAACCCGCAGATGCAGGTTTACCACAGCCAGCTTGAAGCTACCGTCTATTCCGGCGGTGGGAATGTGCTCGGTCACTATGTTGGAGAAGCCCAGCAGCAGGGTTACGCAAGTTTTGATAACGGCACACGGTACCATCTAAATAAAGCTTATAAGCTTGCGATGCAGGATTTGATGACCAAGATAGATATTAATCCCGCTTCAGCACCGGCAGAATCCAATGCTAAATTACCTTGTGGTTTGATTGGCGCGGAGAGTAATCCGAAAATCAATTTTTACTAAACCAAATAACTTATCTCATAACTTCCGATAGGAAAAACAATGCAAAAAAAACTGAATAAAAAAATCATCGCAACGCTGTTATTAATGGCATTTGCCGGAATTTCCCAAGCTAAAGACTTACAAAAAGTCACTGGTTTGAAAATGCCCGAATCAGTCGTACAGGCTAAAGACGGCACAATTTATATTTCAGAAATTAATGGCTTCGATAAAGATGGTGATGGCCAGATCAGCAAGTTAGATAGGGACGGCAAGCTAACGGTGTTTGCTACCGGTATGGATGACCCAAAAGGTTTAGCGATTATTGGCGACAAACTTTACGTGGCTGATAAAACCCGTATCTTAGAGGTGAGTAAAGATGGTACCTGGAAAGAATATACCAGCGCGGCTGCATTTGCCAGCAAGCCTAAATTCTTGAACGACCTTGAAGCGGATCACGCTGGGAACCTTTATGTAAGCGATAGCGGGGACCTGAAATCAGGCGGCCAGATTTATAAAATAAGCAAAGGCGGCAGCGCAACTTTAGTTGCGGATAGCAAAAACTCTAACGTGCTGGCACCAAACGGTTTGTTATCTGATGGGCCTAAACAATTACTAGAAGTAGATTTTGAGTCTGGCACTTTATATCGAATCAATCTTGCGAACGGTAAATTTACCAAGTTGGCAGAGGGATTCGGTGGCGCGGATGGCTTGGTAAAAACCAAAACCGGCAAGATATTCATTAGCGACTGGAAAACCGGCAAGATATATAAAGCGGTGAACGGTAAAGCCGTACTGGTTAAAGAAGGTTATCAATCAGCTGCTGATATTGCCCTGACTAACGATGGTAAAACACTCATGGTGCCAGATATGAAAGCGGGTGAGCTGGATTTTATACCTGCTAAATAACTGGCGGTATAATGCTGTTTTTAATAAAGCCATTTTTAAATGGCTTTATTTTTATTTAGGCATCATTAATCGCATGCAACCAAACTTTAGAAATCTACCGTTAGCACAAATGGAATTAAGGCAGCTAGCACTGGGTTGGCTGTGTGTAGTGCATGCTGGAAATAAAGCCCAAGGCGTGCGGCAGCTTTACTTACAACGTGGAATCAAGGTGGAGATTGCTATTGAGCTTGTGCCGATGCATAGGATTCCCGGCCGCCCAGTTAAACCCGAACTTGTCTCACCGCTCAATGTGCCTAAGCGGAACATGCGTACTTCAGAAGGCCGTGCGGTGCTGATTCATGCGCTAGCCCATATCGAGTTTAACGCAATCAACCTGGCTTTAGATGCAATCTGGCGTTTTAAAGATATGCCAGCTAGCTATTACACAGATTGGTTAGAAGTGGCGGCAGAAGAGGCATACCACTTTACTTTGTTAAATGAGCATTTAGCCACTATGGGTTACCAATATGGCGACTTCACCGGACATGACAGCTTGTGGGAAATGGTCGACAGGACCAAAGACGATGTGCTAGCACGCATGGCACTGGTGCCTCGCACCATGGAAGCGCGCGGTTTGGATGCTAGTCCTGCGTTGCGCAGCAAATTGGCACAGGCAGGTGATGAAAAGGCAGCCGCGGTATTGGATATTATCCTGCGAGATGAGATCGGCCATGTAGCCATTGGTAACTACTGGTTCAATTGGCTTTGTAAGCAACGTGGCTTGGAGCCAATCATCGTTTATGAACAACTAGCAATCCAATATAGTGCGCCTAAGTTGCGTGGGCCGTTCAATCTAGAAGCGAGATTGGCGGCAGGGTTTACTAAGGCTGAGCTTGAAAGGTTAGGCACCTAAGAAAAATTTGAGCTTTAAGTAGTTAGCAAGCCAATCGCGCCTTCCAGTCCTGTATGATTCAACGCGTAAGTGGCCTGGGTTTGTACAATAGGTTTAGCATGGTAAGCAATACCAATGCCAGCTGCAGACATCATCTTAAGGTCATTTGCACCATCGCCTATTGCAATAGTTTGCGCAACCGTTAAACCTAATTTGTTACGCAGTTTTACCAGTTCATCTGCCTTGGTTTGCGCATCGACGATATTGCCTAAAATATTGCCAGTCAGCAAACCGTCAACGATTTCCAATGAATTTGATATTGCATAATCCAAGCCTAGCATGGTTTTTACGCGTTCTGCAAAAAAAATGAATCCACCTGAAATGAGTAAAGTAGTGATGTTGTTTTGCTTACAAGCCTCAACCCATTCTTTAGCACCGGGGTTGAGTGTTAAACGCTCATTTAGTACCCGCATTAAGTCCGATTCTTTTAAATTCTTCAGCAAAGCTACGCGCTGGCGCAGGCTTTGGGAAAAATCCAGTTCACCTAGCATTGCGCGTTCGGTAATCGCTGCAATTTGCGGTTTAATACCTACCATGTCAGCGATTTCGTCTATACATTCAATGGCAATCAATGTGGAGTCCATATCCATCACGCACAGGCCAAAGTGCTTGAGCAAATGTGAGTCCTGCACGTAGCTGCAATCGATATGCTGTGAAGCACAGAACTCCTGAACTGCAGGCAATACAGTCTGGTTTGCCAAGTGATAACTATGTTGCCCAGTCTGCACAAATTGTACGCTGGTGCCACAAAGTGCATGGATATGGGCTAAGTGTGAATAGCTAATGAGTGAATTTTGTTTCCCAGAGGCTTGAACTACAAGGCGCATACCGAATATTTTCGACAAAAGTCGCATTATACCTTGCCTATTAAACATCCTGGCTACCACGCATACACATTGTGAAGCCAGCGCTAGCGCATTTAAGCGAATTGGGCGAAAATGTGCATAACCTTTAATAAGAACGTTATTATGAATTTGCACGAATACCAAGCCAAAACTTTGTTGCAAAAGTATGGCATTCCAGTTCCCCGTGGCCAAGTCGTCGCTATCCCTAAGGAAATCGCGACTGTCACCTCCACCATCAACAGCGATGCCTGGGTAGTTAAAGCCCAGGTGCATGCCGGTGGTCGTGGTAAAGCAGGTGGCGTCAAGGTTGTGAAATCGACTGCAGAGGCGCAATCGGTAGCCAGTGAGTTATTAGGCAAAGTCCTTGTTACCTATCAGAATGCTCCTGACGGCCAGCCTGTGAACCAAGTGTTAATTGAAGAAACCTTGCCAATTGCGCGTGAATTATATTTATCAATGCTTGTAGACCGGACATTGGAACGCATCGTCGTAGTGGCTTCCAGCGCTGGCGGTATGGATATTGAAGAGATTGCCGCAACGAGTCCAGAAAAAATATTGCAAGAGATTTGCGACCCGCTGAGTGGTCTGGTGGATTACCAAGCTCGTAACTTGGCATTTAAATTAGAATTGAGCGGAGAGCAAATCAGCGCATTCAGCCGTTTGCTAAAAAGTCTGTATCGATTATTTAAGGAAAACGATTTAGCCTTGCTGGAAATTAACCCATTCGTAGTGACTACCGATGGAAAATTATACGCGCTGGATTGTAAGATGAGCCTGGATGACAACGCGCTTTATCGCCAGAAAAGTTTGGCAGAACAACGTGATTGGTCGCAAGAAGATAACAAAGAGGCAGCTGCACATCATGCCGGCATCAATTACATCGCACTAAACGGCAATATCGGCTGCATGGTTAACGGTGCTGGGCTTGCTATGGCAACCATGGACCTGATCAAGCTGCATGGTGGCGCGCCGGCTAACTTTCTGGATGTAGGCGGAGGTGCAACGGCAGAAACCGTTGCTAAGGCATTCAAAATTATTTCAGCAGATAGCAATGTTAAAGCGATTCTGGTAAATATTTTTGGCGGCATCATGCGTTGCGACATTATTGCCGAAGGCATTATCACGGCAGTGAAAGAAGTTGGTATGCAAATACCGGTCATCGTGCGTTTAGAAGGTACTAATGTGGATTTAGGTAAAGAAATGCTACGTACAAGTGGGCTCAATATCATCTCGGCTGACGGTTTAACCGATGCGGCTAAACAGGCAGTGCAGGCGGTAACAGCATGAGTATTTTAATCAATAAAAATACCAAAGTTCTTTGTCAGGGCTTTACCGGTAAACAAGGCACATTTCACTCAGAACAAGCGTTAGCGTATGGCACCAAAATGGTCGGGGGCGTAACGCCAGGCAAAGGCGGCATGACACATTTAGGTTTGCCGGTGTTTAATGCGATGCGTGATGCTGTGCGTGAAACTGGGGCCACCGCTAGTGTGATTTACGTACCTCCGGCATTGGCGGCAGATTCGATATTGGAAGCCTGCGATGCGGGAATTGAATTGATTATTTGTATTACTGAAGGTATTCCGGTTTTGGATATGCTGAACGTGAAACAGATATTGAATTCTTACAGTGTAAAACTCATCGGACCTAATTGCCCGGGCGTGATTACTCCAGATGAATGCAAGATCGGCATCATGCCAGGCAGCATCCATATGCGCGGCAAGGTGGGTATTGTGTCACGTTCAGGTACATTGACTTATGAAGCAGTGCATCAAACTACTGCGCTTAAATTGGGTCAGAGTACTTGTGTAGGCATAGGGGGCGACCCGATTAAAGGACTGAATTTTATCGAATGCTTACAGATGTTTGAAGCTGATGATGAAACCGAAGCCATTATCATGGTCGGTGAAATCGGAGGTTCAGATGAAGAAGCTGCGGCTGAGTTTATCAAAAGTAATGTCAGCAAACCGGTAGCGGCATATATTGCCGGCCAAACCGCTCCAGCAGGCAAGCGCATGGGGCACGCCGGGGCTATCATCTCCGGCGGTAGTGGCAAGGCTGCAGACAAGATACGTGCCTTAGAAAGCGCTGGTGCGGTTGTTGCTAGTTCACCAGCCGGCCTAGGCGAAGCAGTACTTGCGGCCATTAACAATAGAAATTAAACATATCTAGTTAAGCATATTTTGAGAAAGACATCAGTTCCAACTATATGAATATATCCTTCAAACGTTTTCTTGCCCTCTTGTTAATGCTTTGCACGTGTCTACCTGCCATGGCAGCTGAAGATGTTAGTTACTTACTGACAGTGGCTTCTAAAGGGGATTTAGCCGCTGTTAAAGCGATGCTGGATAGCGGAGCTAGCCCAAACGCTAAAGATGAGGATGGCATTACGGCATTGATGTATGCGGCCCGCAAGGACAAAGCCGATGTCGTATCAGCACTTCTTAACAAAGGCGCAGATATAAACGCCAAAGACAATGGCGGCTGGACTGCATTAATGTTTGCTGCCAAAAAGAATTATATTGCTACGGTAAAGGTATTGCTGGATAAAGGTGCCGATACCAAGATTCGTGATGTCACGGGTTGGAGCGCATTTGGTATGGCGGCAGTAGCGGGCTTCCCGGAGGTCGTTGATATGCTCATTAAACATGGTGTTGATGTGAACACCAAAAGTGATGATGGGAAAACCGTATTGATGTATGCAGCGAAAAGCGGAAATCTGCCTACCATTACGGCATTGCTCAATAATAAAGCAGATGTGCTGGAACGCGATAAAAGGGGGACTACAGCATTGATGACGGCTGCCCGAGGCGGTTTTGCCCCCGCAGTTGATTTGCTGTTGAGCCGCGGTGCAGCAGTTAATCAGAAAGATTTTTCTAAATGGACGGCGTTAACATGGGCAGTCAAAAAAAATCAACTGGAGGCTGCTAAAGAGCTGATAGCAAAAGGCGCTGATGTGAATAATGAAGATGATGAAGGTACCCCTTTGTTACACATTGCCGTAGATAATGGTTCCGTGGAGATGGTGAAACTTTTGCTAGATAATAAAGCCAAAGTGAAGGCCAAAGACCAGTATGGTTTAACGGCGTTAGTGTATGCCCTTAAAGGCCAACGTACTGAAATCATCAAGCTCATCAAGGATGCCGGGGGTTCTTATTAATTCAGCCAATTTTGATTTGATTAGTCTATCTTTACTTAATTTAGCCGAATGAAAATCGCAATTGCGCAAATCAACTGTATCGTTGGTGATATTGCCGGCAACGCAGAGAAAATCCTGGAAAGCGCAAGGCATGCTAAAGTGCAAGGTGCTAGCTTGCTCGTTACGCCCGAGCTTGGCCTTTGTGGCTATCCTCCAGAAGACTTATTGCTACGTGCAGATTTTCTAGAAGCCTGCCATTTACAACTTAAAAAGCTCAGCCAGCAACTAGACGGCATTACCGTAATTGTTGGCCATCCCCAGCAGATTGAAGAAGGGTGCTTTAATGCGGCTTCGGTGCTTAGAGACGGTAAAGTTGCAGCTACTTATCATAAGCATGCCTTGCCTAACCATAGCGTTTTTGATGAAAAGCGCTACTTTTCCCATGGGGAACAAGCGCTGGTATTTGAGCACGAAAGTGTAAAGATAGGGGTGCTGATATGTGCGGATGTATGGGAGCCGGAACCGGCATTAAAAGCTAAGCTGGCCGGAGCTGAGTTGCTGGTAGCGTTAAATGCCTCACCATTCCACATGGAAAAGCAATCCACTAGGTTAGAGATACTGCGCCATCGTGTTTATGAAACGCATCTACCGATTGTTTATGTCAATATGGTGGGGGGCCAGGATGAGCTTGTATTCGACGGCGCATCTTTTGTGCTCGATGCCGAAGGGCATCTCACGCATCAACTACCGGCATATCTGACGCAATTAGAAATCGTTCAGTTTAAGCATAACCAACCTATTAGTGCGAATAGCATTACAAAAGCGCTGACTGTTGAAGCTTCCGTGTATCAGGCGCTTCAGTTGGGTTTGGCAGACTATGTGAATAAAAACAATTTTCCTGGCGTGGTTCTTGGCCTTTCCGGCGGCATAGATTCTGCATTGACTTTGGCTATCGCAGTAGATGCACTTGGGGCAGATAGGGTGCATGCAGTAATGATGCCATCGGAATTTACTGCAGACATGAGTGTAAATGATGCACGCGAAATGGCCGAGAAAGTCGGTGTTAAATACACGGAAATTGCCATTAAGGATTTGTTTGACGGCTATGTTACCGCTTTAGCCCCGCAGTTTCATGACCTTGAAATGGATGCAACTGAAGAAAATTTGCAGGCTCGTATCCGCGGTATGCTGCTTATGGCTATCTCAAATAAATTTGGCAGTATCGTGGTAACGACTGGCAATAAAAGTGAAATGGCTGTGGGTTACTGTACGCTATATGGCGATATGGCCGGTGGCTTTGCTTTGCTTAAAGATGTGCCTAAAACCTTGGTCTACCGGCTATCTAATTACCGCAATAGCTTGTCTAATGTAATTCCGCAGCGCATCATTGACCGTCCACCGTCTGCCGAGTTACGCGCCGACCAGAAAGACCAAGATAGCCTGCCGCCATATGAGGTATTAGATGGCATTATGGAAGCGTATGTAGAGAACGATTTGAGTAAATCGGATATTTTGGCTATGGGTTATCAGCTGGCTGATGTAAACCGAGTCATGACTTTGATCGATCGCAATGAATATAAGCGTCGCCAGTCACCTGTAGGTGTGCGTATTACGCATAAGGGGTTTGGCAAAGATAGACGTTACCCTATTACCGTGAAGCTAGATTTTGATAAATACTTAAAGTAAGATTGTCGTAAAATGTTTGTAGATTTGATAGCTATAAACCAATAAATAATAGTATGAAAAGGGAGTCGCAGCATGAAAAAAATTGAAGCAATCATTAAACCATTCAAATTAGATGAAGTCCGCGAGGCATTATCAAGCATTGGGGCAAACGGTTTAACCGTCACTGAGGTCAAAGGTTTCGGCCGTCAGAAAGGCCATACCGAACTGTATCGCGGCGCTGAATATGTGGTTGATTTCCTACCTAAAATCAAGCTCGAACTGGTTTTGGCAGATAATATGGTAGAAGCAGCGATGGACGCCATCATCAAAGCGGCGCATACCGGTAAGATTGGTGACGGCAAGATATTTGTCAGTAGTGTTGAACAGGTTATCCGCATCCGTACCGGCGAAACCGGCGAATCCGCCGTCTAATTTTGCTGCTAAATAACAATTAACTTTCTCAGCCCGCTTTGGCGTGAGAATAGCCTTAGCGCATATATTCCACGGACAAGCCCAATACTGGCTCGTCGTATAAATAGCGCACTATCTGGCTCGCTTCCTTATTGTCACTTATTAGCACAATTTTAATTAATGCCTGTCATTTTAAAAACCATATTACTCCTCACTATAGCAAACGTTTTCATGTCGTTTGCATGGTATGCCCATCTTAAAAATTTAAGTCAAAAACCATGGATTATTGCAGCCCTTGTTAGCTGGGGTATCGCTTCAGTGGAGTATTTGTTTCAAGTACCGGCGAATCGAATGGGATTTACCGTAATGTCATTAGCGCAACTTAAGATACTGCAGGAAGTGATTACATTGGCGGTGTTTCTCCCATTCGCAGTCATTTATATGCACCAGCCCCTAAAACTGGATTTTTTATGGGCAGGTTTATGCCTGATGGGTGCGGTTTACTTTATGTTTCGCACGTAAATTAAATTTCCGTTGTCATGCAGTGCTGTATGTCTAATAGCCAAGCGCACGAGCCGATTGATAGAACACAAAGCTCACTACCCAAGCCAAGCCTAAAGACCAAGCGATAGAAAGCCACATGAAAGCTGTACTTTTTGCTTCAGTCTTAAGCGTAGCAATGGTAGACAAACAGGGCGTATAGATCAAAGTAAATAACATGAAGCTCATCGCCTGTACCCAATCAATCTGCATGGCCATTTGCGCCATCAATGCGTCACCCTGTAGTCCATAAATCACTGCAAGCGCGCCTACTACGATTTCTTTTGCAACAAAACCAAATATCAAAGCGATTGCCAGTTGGCTATTGATGCCGATCGGGTCAAGAATAGGCGCGAACAGTAATCCAACTTGTCCAGCAAGAGTGCCAATGCTTGCTGGCGGCACATCGGTGGGGAAGTGAGTCATCGCCCATACCAGTACCACACCGATGACGATAAACTTAGTCGCGCGATTAAGGAAGTGCTTAACCTCCTGCCAGCCACGTAAGATGATTTGGCGCAAAGTTGGGAAGCGATATGGCGGTAGTTCTAATATAAAAGGCTCGGCATTTTTATACTTTGCCTGGAACAGCACCGCAGTCAGGAACATCGTTAAAAAGCTCATTACGTATAGCGCAAATAATATGATGGGCGCTTGCTTGGCGGTGAACAATGCGGCAATGATGAAGATAAATACTTGCAGCCTAGCAGAGCATAATGAGAGCGGTATCACCAGCATCGTCAGCAAACGCATGGGTCGGGAACGCATGATGCGTGTACCCATCAATGCCGGTACATTGCAGCCGAAACCCATAAGCATCATCACGAAGCCACGGCCATCCAGCCCCATTTTCGCCATGATCGCATCCATCAGGAAAGCCGCGCGGGATAGATAGCCACTATCCTCCACAATGGACATCACCAGGAAGAACAGGATGATAATGGGAACGAAAGCAGCCACAGTGGCTACGCCGTTATAAACACCATCTAGCAATAAACCGCTTAGCCAAGCGGGGCTGGAATGAAACAACGGGTCGAGTAGCCCGGAGCGGAATGTATTTAATGCCCAGGCGAGACCGTCTTGCAATGGCTTGCCTGCGGTAAAAATAAACTGGAACAGTATGAACATGGCTGCAAAAAATATGGGTAGCCCCAACCATTTATGTAGCAAGATGCGATCTATTTTATCGGTGGTATTGTCATTTAACGTCGCGGGGATCTGCACATGATGTTGTATCAGCAGTTCCATTTCATGCTCGATCTGGCTATCTTCCTGTAGTAGCAGACCTATGCTTTCAGGGTTTGAAGCTGGTAAACCTTGGTTAATGAGTTTGCTAGCTTCCTGTAACGCTTTAGGCAACCCGTCGCCATATTTTGCGCTAATCTGGATCACAGGAATCCGCAAGGCTTTAGCCATGTTTTCTGTATCAATAGTGATGCCGGCACTTTTGGCTTCATCTGCCATATTTAAGGCCAGCACTATAGGTAAGCCTAGCTTTTTAATCTGTAATACTAAAGAAAGCTGCCGGTCTATCTGTGAGCTATTGAGTAGGACAATGACTAAATCGACCGCATTATTTGATAGAAAATGCCTGACAACTTGCTCGTCATCAGAGAAACCGTGCAGATCGTAAATGCCAGGCAAATCAATGAGCTCAGCAATATGGCCACCAATGAGGATTTTAGCGCTCATAAGATCGACGGTAATGCCGGGCCAATTACCAACCCGGGCTGATGCACCGCTAATACGATTAAATAGGGTAGATTTGCCCGTATTGGGCATGCCTAATAAAGCAATACGTTTCATTGTGTGATTTGAATGCGCGCAGCGTCGTTACTGCGGAGAATCACATCGGTGGTGCCAAGGCGCACGTGTAAGGGCCCGTTGAAATTGGCACGTCGAATAATGCTAAGCGGTTTACCCACGCGAAAACCCAATGCCGTCAAGCGATGAAATAATGATTCATCGGCTTCGATAGCGGAGATTACGGCGAATTGGCCTATTTTTAGTTGTGACAGAAGTCTCATGGTGTATCTGATTCAAAAGATGAATGATAACTATTCTTATTATCTCATAGATTAATTCAAATAGAATGTCATCAGACCAAATAAAAAAGGCTGGATTACCAGCCTTTTTATAAAACGAATAAATTAATTGAAGTGCTTATTTAGCGACGTCAATTTTCGCTTTAGCACGTAAGTCTGCCATGAGCTTTTCGAGGTTACGCTGCTGCAGGTTCTTTTGTAAGCCTTCTTTTACCTTGTCATAACTTAAAGGCTGAGCGGAACGCGTATCAACCAATTTGATAACATGCCAGCCAAATTGCGTTTGCACCGGTGTTGATGATACAGAACCTTTTTGTAAGCCAGCTACAGCATCGCTAAAAGGCTTAACCATGGTAGCCGGTGAGAACCAACCTAAATCGCCGCCTTTATCTTTTGAGCCTGGATCAAGAGATTTTTCTTTGGCGATTTTTGCAAAATCGCCACCTTTGCCTAATTGGGTAATGATATCTTTAGCTTCCGCTTCAGTTTTAACCAAGATATGACGCGCGCTGTATTCTTTTTCACCATACGCTTTTTTGTATTGTTCGTAAGCTGCTTTGGTGTCCGCATCAGAAATCGGGTTTTTCTTCACGTAGTCTTGGAGGAATGCGCTAGTGAGTAATTCACGGCGCGCCAGCTCTTCACGGGCTACATAATCGGGCTGCTTATCTAGGCCCAATTTTTGCGCTTCTTGATAAACGATTTCTGAATCTACTAGTTTGTTGATAATGGCTTCTTTTACCGGGGCGTCTACTTTTTGACCGCGTGAAGTGGCGTCTTTAGCAATGTAATCGTATACAGATTGTTTAATTGGCTTGCCATTTACGGTAGCCACGGAATCTGCCGCAAATGCAGAAGGTGCGAATGACAATATGGCAACGGCGATTAAGGTTTGGGTAAATTTCATGCAATAGTCCTCAAAATTTAAATAATAGGGATAGGAAATCAGGATTAGTTGGATTCAAACTTTAGTTTCATCAGGCGCGATTGCCTTGATACTAAGCGCGTGGATTCTGTTAGGAATAAGATCTGAAAGTGTTTGATAAATAAGTCGATGCCGCATTATGTGGGATTTTCCTGAAAATTGCGAGCTTGTCATTGTTAGCTTGAAATGCCCGCCACCGCCATTACCCGCATGTCCTGCATGCATTGCACTTTCATCTTCAATTTCTAACGAAATAGGCTCCATTGATTGTAAACGCTTCGCTATTTCTTGCTGCAAGTTCATGGTGGTTAGGGTAAGGTTTTCCTAAAAGGTTTCACAATGACTTGGCTATACACGCCCGCCGCGACACAAGGATCATCATTTGCCCATTGTTTAGCGT
>JACDEP010000128.1 GCA_013816325.1 Methylotenera sp. | reverse complement strand
AAGCTAAAGCGGCTAATACACGTGCACGGTCACCTTCATGCACTACTGGCCGTGTAGGCCCTTTAAGCGCGCTGACTGAGCGATCCGTATTAAGACCGAGGATTAATTTATCACCAGTCTTTTTGGCTGCTTCTAAGTAAGTCACATGGCCGGCATGCAACAAATCAAAACAACCATTGGTAAATACTATTTTTTGGTTGCTTGCCTTCCAGTGGCTAACCAGTTCCAGCAGCTGTTGCTGGTCACAAATCTTATCCACTTGAGACTGGCCATCCTCACTTACCAATGCCTTTAATAATTCAGATTGGGATACTGGAACAGTGCCTACTTTGCCAACCACGATGCCAGCGGCAATGTTGGCCAATTGTAATGCATCATGCGGTGTCAGGCCATGTACTAGCCCGGCAGCTAAGGTTGCAATAACGGTATCGCCAGCACCGGAAACATCAAATACTTTTTTTGCCGTTGCGGCAATGTGTTCTGTATGGTGGGAATCAATAAAAGATATGCCTTCCTCGCCACGTGTTACTGCCAGGAAATCTAACATTAAATTTTCTTTAAGCTGTTTGGCTGCCTGCAACAACGCCGCAGTTTCATTCATCGCGACACCGCAGGCTTCAGCAGTTTCCTTTTTATTCGGGGTTAGGGCAGTTGCACCAAGATACTTACTGTAATCGCGGCCTTTCGGATCGGCTATCACGGGAATTCCTACTGCTTTGCACTCACTGATAATTGCGCTGCATGTCACATAATCCAGCATGCCTTTGGCATAATCAGAAAGGATGACCATAGCAGGTTTTTTTGCTAGCGCTTTGCTTACGCTATCAAGCAATAGTGCACTTTCTGCAGCAGTAAATGCAGAAGGACTTTCGTGATCAATACGTACAATCTGCTGGTTGCCACTCATGACCCTAGTTTTTGAGACAGTAGGCCTTTGCTTAGTAGTAATGATGTGTTCAGTGTCAATGCCAGCATCCGCAATCAATTGCTTGAGGGTTCTGCCCGTGTCATCTTCGCCAATGCAGCCGATGACCTGTGTATTCAAACCTAAACCGCTTAAATTGGCAGCAACATTGGCAGCGCCTCCGGCACGTTCTTCAGATTTATTCAATAGGACGACTGGAACAGGCGCTTCAGGTGAAATACGGTTCACATGCCCCATCAAGTAACGGTCCAACATCACGTCCCCAATCACTAATACCACTTTCTTCGAGTCAGAAAAATGACGTACGGTTTCTATTAAGTGCGTATTCATATTTATTTTTAAGGTTTTATTAGGTGGGCTTTGATGGGTTAATCCGCTTCAAGCATGCCGCACAAGCTATGTCCAATAAATATGTGCGCTTCTTGAATGCGGGGCGTATCGCTACTAGGCATGACCAAGTTATGTTTGCAAAGCTCCAGCAGCTTACCCCCTGTGCCCCCGGTAAGGCCTATAGTGGTTGCGCCAATTGTATTGGCTTCAATAATGGCATTGACTATGTTTTTGCTGTTGCCGGAGGTAGTGATGCCAATCACGGCATCTTCTGGACGGCATAAGCCTTCGATCTGGCGGGCGAAGATATAATCGTAGCCATAATCGTTACCTACTGAGGTCAGGATAGAGGTGTCTGTGGTAAGCGCTATTGCCGGCCAGCCACGACGTTCTTTTTTATAACGACCGACAATTTCAGCCGCGATATGCTGACTATCTGCAGCGCTGCCGCCATTACCCATAATCAAGATCTTACCGCCGCGCTTTAACGTAGCGCGTAATTCGTTAGCGACTTCAACGACCTGAGGAAATATGGCATTCAGGGTTGTATACATGGCATTGTGGGCTTGCCATTCATTTTGTAAATATTCTAATTGGTTCATAATTTCAACTCGTACCATCTTTTAACAGTATGCGTCTTCATGCATGAGGTAGTTTTGCACGTAATCTTTAACGCCATCTTCTAAACTCCAAAATGAATCAGCGTAACCCGTGGCACGGAGTTTCGCCATGCTTGCCTCGGTAAAATACTGGTAACGGCCTTGTAGATCTTCTGGCATTTCAATATATGTAATATGCGAGGCTTTGCTCATGCTGACCATTACGCTGGTTGCTAAATCCTTGAATGCCCTAGCTTTACCCGTACCAATGTTATAGATGCCATTGCTACATGGTTTTCCATCCAATGCGTTTTGCAGGAAATGTATCACTACTGCAGCAGCATCTTTAACATATACGAAGTCACGCAGTTGCATGCCGTCTTCATAGCCTTGTTTATGGCTTTTGAATAGTTTAACGGTACCGGTTTCCTTGAACTGGTTAAAGCTATGAAACGCTACGCTGGCCATACGTTCTTTATGGTATTCATTGGGGCCATACACATTAAAGAACTTGAAGCCAGCCCATGCCGGTGGTGTGGCCTCTTTATTAGCAACCTGACGTAATGCCCATTGGTCGAAAAAGTGCTTGGAGTAGCCGTAACCATTCAGTGGGCGGAGGCTTTCTATTGATACGTCATCATAACCCTGTTCACCATCGCCATAAGTCGCAGCAGAGCTTGCATAGAAAAATGGTACTTTATTCTCAGCGCACCAATTCCATAGATTCTGCGAGTAATGAATGTTATCTGTAACCAGCTTATTAAAATCGCGCTCTGTGGTAGCGCTGATGGCGCCCATATGAATGATGGCTGTAATGTCGGTGCGGGCTTTTTGTTCGCTACCCCGGTTTAGCCACTCTAAAAGTTGGCTTTTATCCAAGTATTGGACGTATCGACGTTTAACCAGGTTCTGCCACTGATTTTCGTGCGTTATGTGATCAGTAATGACCAAGTCATCGCGCTGGAGTTTTGTGTTTAGGTGCCAGGCTATGATAGAACCTATCATTCCTGCGCCGCCGGTAATTACAATCATAAATCTATTTGTGAGCTAGTCGCTGTGGCGCGTTTTCACTCATTCCTTGCCGATGTAAGTTATATTGATTTTCAAAATTTCCCGGGTCATCGTTCTGCTCCTTGCCCATATTTCAAAGAATGAATTTACTAATCCTTAAAAGTATAACGCTTATTGTTTCGCGCCCAAAGCCTGCGCACGTAATTTCGTCATATCCGCGTCTTTTCTAGCTTGCTCTTTATCCCAGTCGGTACTCACCCAGACCTGCAGATTTTCCAGTGCGATTGTCGTCATGGCATGTATCCAAGGCTCGTTTTCATTAAGCGCAGGAATATAATAGTATTCGCCACCACCTGCATGCTGGAATATCTCTTTGCCTTCTAGGGCTATTTCTTCTAAAGTTTCCAGGCAATCGCTGCTGAAACCTGGACAAACTACATCGACCCGTTTGGTTTTTGCCTTGCCTAGTTTATGGAGGGTGCTGGCAAAGTAAGGCTGGAGCCACACTTGTCTGCCAAAACGTGATTGAAATGCAATGGTATATTCATCTTTGCTCAGTTCCAGTGACTCCGCCAATAAACGCGCTGTTTTGTGGCATTCACAATGGTACGGATCACCCTTTAATAGATGAAACTTCGGCACACCGTGGAAGCTCATGACTAATACATTGGGCTTACCGTTGATTTTCCAATATTCGCGTATGCTGATGGCAAGCGCAGTGATATAGGCCGGGTGATCGTGGTAATTACGTATGGTGCGAATCGCGGGTACGTTGCGCATTTTCAGTAGTGTCTTCCAAACGCTATCCAATGCCGCAGCGGTACTGCTGGAAGCATATTGCGGGTATAGCGGAAATACTAAAATCTTAGTGCAATGCTGCGCTTTTAGCGACTCAATTGCGGATTGCATGCCTGGGTTGCCGTAGCTCATGCCTAGTTCAACAACAAAAGGCGACTTGATTTTCTGGCTTAAAAAACCGCGTAACAATTGTGCCTGTTTTTGTGCGTGCACTAGTAACGGTGAACCTTCTTTAGACCAGATTTTGGCATATTTGGCTGCTGATTTTTTTGGACGTATCACCAAGATGATGCAATATAAGATCCAACACCAGATAAAGCGCGGTATTTCTATTACGCGTCTGTCCATTAAAAATTGCGCCAGATATGGTCGCAAGGCTTTAGCGGTTGGCGCGTTTGGCGTGCCTAAGTTGGCAAGCAAAATACCGACTTTTACTTGGTCGCCATGCTGGTAGGGTGGTTCAGGAGTGTAGTAAGCCATTGAGCCTTAGATAGAATTTAATGCGTTGGATAAAAGTTTGGCTGTCACATCTACAATGGGGATAACGCGTTCATAAGCCATACGTGTGGGGCCAATAACGCCTAAAGTGCCCACCACTTGCCCGTCTGCTTCATAAGGCGCGGTAATCATGCTGCATTCGTCTAAAGGTAGGTAACCACTTTCGCCGCCAATGAATATCTGTATACCTTCAGCATTCTGGCTGGTATCCAGAAGTTGCATCAAGGAGGCCCGCCGTTCAAAAATCTCAAACAGCTTCCTGAGACTGTTAACGTTGGCCGATAACTCGTCTACTTGTAATAAATTGCGCTCACCTGAGATAACCACACCCTCTTTATTTTGATCGACGGCTTTACTACTGGCATCAAGCGCTGCACTCATCAGGCGGTTCATATCTGTTTGCATCTGTTGTAGTTCTAGCAGTAGTTTTTTCTGGACTTCTTCAAAAGTCTGTCCGGAAAAGTTGATATTAAAATAATTACTTGCCTGAGTGAGTTCGCTGGCTGAGTAAGGTTTTTCTGCGATGATGATACGGTTTTGCACATTACCATCGCTGGTGACAATAATGACTAGGATGCGTTTTTCTGAAAGGGGCAAAAACTCGAGATGTTTAAAGGCTATGCGCTTACGTTTGGGAATCATCACCACCCCGGCAAATTGGGTGAGCTGGGAAAGCATATCTGCCGCGCTGGATATCAGTTCATTCGGGTAAGAGGATGTGAGTCCACTTTTGAGCTGCTCTACGGCTCTTGATTCCAAAGATTTGACAGTCAATAGCGAGTCTACAAACAATCGATAACCTTTTTGCGTAGGGATGCGTCCGGCTGAAGTATGTGGACTAGCGATAAAGCCAAGCTGTTCCAAGTCACTCATCACATTGCGAATTGTAGCCGCACTTACATCTAGGCCAGAATGTTGCAGCAAGGTGCGCGAACCGATTGGCTGACCATCACTGATGTAATGTTCAACCAAGGTTTTTAGTAAAATTTGCGCACGTTTATCCACGGCTTAGCGTTATCCAGGCGATGTCATTAAATTTATGATGACTAAGTGCGTATTTTGCCCGAATTAGTTCAATGCTAGTAGTTTAATTGTCTTCACATGTTATTTACGCAAGTTTAATTACAGGGCTAAGCTAGTTCTTGGCGGCTTTGTCCTGCTTGATTTTGGATTGCGTAAACTTGTGCAGGTCTTCAAAAATATGCAGCGTAATTGCTGATTTCTGTTGTTTTATCTTATCAATCGCTGCGTTGCTTAATACTTCGTCATGGCCGCCGGTAATGTTACTGCCGGTAAAACCTTGAATACTGACTGGGATAGTGATTTTCTTTTCATTATCCTTATAGGTAATACGGCTCCAATCCGAAATATAAGTGAACGGACGTATTTCATTCCCCATCAGGTTGTAGCCGAGCGAATAATCACTCGCGGGGTTCTGCACCCCGAGCAAAGGCATGACTGTAGGAATGATATCCATATGGCTAGTCAGTTTGTCGTGTATTTTTGCCGCTTGACCGGGCTGCCATATTACCAAAGGTGTACGCACTTGCTCATCTACAAAGGTAGAGTTGTGCCCCCAGAAGCCATGTTCCATAAACTCCTCGCCATGGTCACCCACCAGAATAACAATGGTATTGTCACGTAGGTTGTGTTCATCTAGGTATGTAAATACTCGCTCAAACTGGCTATCCAAGTGATGCACAGCATTGATATAGCGATTCTTAATCGGTTTGATATCACGTCGTAATGTGACTTTATCTAGAGATGCGTAATTGATGTCATCGTTATATGGTGTGGCAATCACACTTTCTGGAGGAAAGTAGTAACGCGCATGCGGCGATTCAAAAAACATGAAGGTGAAGAATGGTTTCGATTTGTCACGCGTATCGATAAAGTTTAGTAAATCAGTGACGTTTTTTCTGTCATTCTCCCAACCAAGCTTGCCAGTCGGTTGCAGTTCTTGCATCTGATTGCTTTGCAGTTTACTGAACAGGGTTTTTGAAAACTCCGGGTAGCTAAATAATGCACTGGTATAGATATGGATCTGGTACTGCTCTTGTTGCAACACATCTATAAATGCCGTACCGCGATTTTCCTCCAAGAAGGGGAACCAGTAATTTCCGGGTAAACCGGTAAACATTGAGAATACACCCATACGTGTACCATTGCCGCCGCTATAGTTTTGTGTAAAGCGATTGGCAGCCTCGGCAAATTTCCAAGTAGCCGGCATGATGTGATCGTTCAATGTATCAGCGCGCCAGGATTCCGCTGTCAGCCAGATAATATTGTAAGG
>JACDEP010000127.1 GCA_013816325.1 Methylotenera sp. | reverse complement strand
CGCTTGCTACGGCTCGTACTGCTTTTGGCAAGCCTGCCATGGCTGCTAACTCTGAATAGCTTACGGTTTTACCTGTAGGGATCTGTTGTAACGCTTGCCATACGCGCTGCTGAAAAACTGTGCCGCGGATATCTAAAGGCAAATGTTTAATAAATTTCTGATTCGACAGTGGCGCCTCAACAAAGCCTATTACTTTGGCTACCAGCGCCTCATAGTGATGGTCAGCACCTATCAGATGTGCCCTAGGAAAAGCGTCCTGTAAATCTTTGATGAGCACTTCGGGATCATGACCCAGGAATATCGCACAGACGCCACGTTCACTGCTTGCCACTAATATCGCCCCCAAAGTGCAGTCGCCTATGGCAAAGTGTAAAACCGCATTAGTCCCACCGGATTTGTAATTAGTGGGCGTCATGCCTAATAGCTGCCCGGACTTTTCATAAAAACGGCTAGTTGAGTTATAACCAGCTTCAAAGATGGCCTCTGTTACCGTAGTTTTTTTATGTAATTCATTGCGGACTTTTTTAGCACGGTACGAAATTGCATAGTCTTTTGGTGTAAGGCCGGTGACTGATTTAAAAATACGGTGAAAATAATAGCTACTTAATCCGGCTTTAGCAGAAAGATACCCAAGCGTCATGTTTTCTTCGGCAGCTTCGATCAACCGGCAACTATCGGCAACCACCTTGGCATGGGTCTCTGCTAAATCGAGCTGGCCGGGTTTGCAACGTTTGCAGGCCCTGAAACCAGCAAGTTCTGCATCTTCACAATTTTCATGGAATAACACGTGCTCAGGCCGCGCGAGGCGTGCCGCGCAAGAAGGCTTGCAATACACGCCTGTGGTACTTACCGAATAGTAAAATCTACCGTCTGCCGCATGGTCGCGCTCCTGCACCTGTTGCCAACGCCTATCATTTTCAGTGGCAACTTTTCGGGCTATTCTAGAATCGTTAGCGGATAATATTGTCATGGGGATGTCTCATCATACACATTGGAAAGCTTAAATTACCAACAATTCCTTGGCCATACACTCCGAACCTTGCTTTTGAATTCAATACTTTAATGGCTATGGTTACAGCTATAATTAAATCATGAATGTAGCTAACAAATATCAAGCCGCTACGGATTTTCTAAGCAGTTTGGATTCAGACTGGGCGACATTAATCGCTACGGTAGGGCCCTGCAGTTTTGAATCCAAGCCGGAGCGTGAGCCCTTTGAAGCTTTGGTACGTGCAGTAGCCTACCAGCAATTGCATGGCAAGGCTGGGGATGCGATTATCGGGCGATTCGCAGACCTCTATGGCGGCAGCTTCCCAAGCCCGGCTGAGTTATTGAAAACCCACTTTGATGTATTGCGTACTTGTGGATTTTCGGGCCGCAAGATAGAAACCATAAAAGGCATAGCCGAGGGCGCCTTGAGTGGCCTCGTCCCCACGCGAGCTGAGGCTGACGTCATGCCTGATGAAGAACTCATCAATCGCTTGGTGGTTTTAAAAGGGATCGGGCGATGGACGGTAGAAATGCTGCTAATCTTTACCTTGAATCGACCTGATGTTTTGCCAGCCGATGATTTTGGCGTGGTACAAGGTTACAAACGCTTGAAAAAGCTGGAGCACGCGCCAAATCGCAAAGAAATTATCGAAATCGCCAAAGCTTGGAGCCCGCATAGAACGATTGCTAGCTGGTATCTATGGCAATTCCCTAAATAGACCAAATATAAGTAGGCTAAAGGACCCTATAGAAGCAATAAAAAACGGGTAAGACTTTAAGTCATTACCCGTTCAACCTGAAACTCAATACTTAACTGATTGTTTAGCTAGATTTCTTTTTGCTTGCTTTGCCTTGAAGCAATACTGAATCGATAATATGGATTTCACCATTATCTGCCTTGATATCGCCGCCGCCAACTGCCGCCGCGCCATCCACTTTAATGCCTTCAGTAACATCAAGTTTCAATTCATGACCCTCAACTGATTTAACTTTACCCGCTTGGACATCAGCGCTCGTTAATTTTGCCGCAACAATGTGTGCGTTCAATAATTTAGCGAGTGCGTCTTTATCTTTTAACAATGCATCCAGTTTTGCTTTTGGCAATTTAGCAAATGCTGCATCGTTTGGTGCAAATACGGTAAAAGGGCCAGCGCCTTTTAAAGTCGCTTCTAAACCGGCAGCTTTCACTGCGCTAACAAAAGTTTTCAAAGAACCGTCAGCAATTGCTGAGTCAACGAGGTCATCTGCATAAGCCGCATTGGTAAAAGCTAAAGCCAATACTGAGGCAAGTAATACTTTTTTCATAACATTCCTTAAGTAAATTGATTAGTACGCTAATTGCATGCCACTGGCATGAAGGCAGCGAGAGCTTACACGATTGCGTCACGATGTCGAGAGTCAAATGTGAAACTTCTTTGTACAGGGCTAAACGTCAGCCTTTGCGAGCAGGTTGACATTGTTACGAAATATTTCTGCAAAGAAGCAAAGGTTAGTGCGCCTAATCTATATCGGCAGAGTCACACTAGGTCAATGACGACTCATCGGCGTGGGTTTAGCACGCTTACTACCTTATTCACTGCACTAACTATGGAAGTTTAACGTAATCAATAAGAATTACCCAGACTACCTACGAATGATATAGGTTGAACTAATCGCATCTGGCTTTAGTATCAAAGCGTCGCAACAATCATTTAGGCAATAATGCCGCCAACCATTAAAATAGCTATTCATTGCTATTTACAAAAATAACGCCTTACATGAACCAAATTTTTCGCAATCACCAGTACGCTTTCCTTAAACTTCTAGCGTTCCGTATCCAAATCGTACTGGCTTACCAGATTATGGCAGTCGTAGTCGGCTGGCATATTTATGAAATCACTCACGATACGTTGGCTTTAGGTTTAATCGGCCTGGCCGAGGTGATTCCGTATTTCGCCACTGCATTGTTTGCCGGGCACGCCGTAGATCACTTATGCTCACGTCGCTTTTTCGGGATGCTGGCGGGTAGCTTATTGGCCATCAACGCATTCACGCTTACCGCACTATCAATGGGCTGGATATCCGGCAATGCTAGCCTATGGATCTATGGTTCCATTACTTTCACAGGTATTGCCCGCGCGTTTATCGCACCGAGTTACAGCACGCTTTTCGCTATCATTTTGCCGCGTGAAGAGTATGCCCGCGCTTCCGGTATCGGCAGCGCCATATTCCAGGCTGGCTTGGTATTTGGCCCAGCCATTGGTGGCTTGCTCGTTGGTTTTGCCAGCAAGTCCACTGCTTACGCTGTAGCCACGGCACTATGTGTGGGCTCAGCAATTGCCATGTGGACACTCAAGGTTAAAGAGCCGGTTGCCGATGAAGATAGTCCGACGGTATTTACTAGCATTGCGCAAGGGTTGCGTTTTGTGTTCAGCAATCAGATTATTTTGGGTGCGCTTTCACTGGATATGTTCGCGGTATTATTCGGCGGTGCGGTAACGCTACTGCCGGCGTTCATCCAAGATGTATATCACTTGGGTCCGGAAGGCTTAGGCATATTACGCGCTGCCCCAGCGGTGGGCGCGATCTTTACCGGCCTGTGGCTTACACGTCATCCACTTAACAAACATGCAGGTCGCTGGTTATTAGGCGCCGTGGCGGGCTTTGGGGTTTGTATCATCAGCTTTGCACTCACCACTTACTTCTGGGTCGCGGCTTTTATATTATTGCTTTCCGGCGTGCTGGATGGCATTTCCGTAGTGATGCGCCAAACTATTATGCAGCTGGCAACACCTGACACCATGCGTGGCCGGGTTTCTGCTATTAATGGCATATTCATTGGCTCGTCTAATGAATTAGGCGCTTTTGAATCCGGCCTTGCCGCACGCTTACTGGGCTTGGTGCCATCCGTAATATTCGGCGGCATAATGACGCTATCTGTTGTAGGTATCACCGCTAAACTGGCGCCAAAACTGTGTAAGCTGGAACTCGATCAATTGCATTAAAGCCATTTTTACACTAGCAAAGTTCTTAATTTGGCTTCTTTATGTAACTTTTGCAGCCAGCCATTGTCTTTATCTGTAGTTATTTTCATACTGATTGGACGCGATCATGTTGCAGAAGAAGCTAATGCAGTGGGCTTCAAAAGTCAGAGAGCAGACGGATATCCAGGCGCGCTTTGTGCTCTGGAATGGCCAGCATCTGGATTTTGGCAAGGTTGATTCACCGCCCATCACTATTCATATCAAAGACCCTAGCTTTATTTCGGACCTTCTCGCACCCAGCATGAGCAAGCTGGGCGAGGCTTATGTACGGGGGAAAATTGATTTTGAAGGTAAGCTCAGCGATATTATTGAGCTGGGGTTTTCCATAGCCCGCAATGTCAATATGAACAAACTGCGCTTTTTTACGGACTATTTTCCACATACCCGTAAAAGCGATCTGCAATCTATCCAGTTCCACTATGATGTTTCCAACGAGTTCTACAAACTTTGGCTAGATCCGAATATGGTCTACTCTTGTGCTTATTTTGAGTATGGCGATGAAACGCTGGAAGAAGCGCAGATTAAGAAAATCGACCACATCCTCACCAAAATACAGTTACAACCTGGTCAAACTTTGTTGGATATCGGCTGCGGTTGGGGCGCTTTGGTTATACGAGCTGCCCAAAAATTTGATGTGAAATGTGTGGGCATTACTCTTTCTGAAAATCAATGTGCGCTGGCTAGAGAACACGTTAAAGCCGCTGGCTTGGAAGATCGAGTAGAGATTCGCCTGCAAGACTATCGTGATATCAGTGGAAAATTTGACCGCATCACCAGCGTCGGTATGTTTGAGCATGTGGGTCGCAAACACTTAGTAGAGTATTTCCGTATTATTCGTGACTTACTGGTAGATGACGGTATTGCTATGAATCATGGCATTACTTCAGTAAGTACGGATATGAAAGATACCAACCTCGGTGCCAGCGATTTTATCGATAAATATATCTTTCCAAATGGTGAACTGCCGCATGTCGGTCAGGCTATTACTGCATTGCAAGAAGGCGGCTTGGAAGTATTCGATGCAGAAAATCTGCGTCGCCATTATGCCCGTACGCTTTCTCTCTGGGCCGATAATTTTGAAAAAAATGCTGACGCCGTTCAGCAGCTTATAGACCCCGAGCGCTATCGTGCCTGGCGACTTTATTTAGCAGGCTGCGCTTATTCTTTCAAACATGACCAGATGTCTATTTACCAACTGGTTTGCCATAAGGCGGATCGCATAGCAGATACTATCCCTTGGTCACGCCGCTACATGTATGATTAGTTTTTATGACCTTAATTTATAGAATTGGATTTTATGTTGAATATTTTTGATGCAACTGTGACCCCTTTAAAACGTGTGCTTAACAGCCTTTCTGCCATACTAAAAAAAGGCGAAGAGTATGCAAACATCAAAAATATTGAACATGGTGTACTGTTAAATTTTAGGCTTTTCCCTGATATGTTCCCATTGATACGCCAAGTGCAGATAGCTACGGACATGAGTAAAGGCGGGGTTGCAAGACTTGCGGGAGTGGAGATTCCTAAATATGAGGATACTGAAACTACATTTGAAGAATTACAGGCTCGCATTGCCAAAACTCTCGCTTTTTTAGAAACGGTAAGTGCGGCACAATTCGAAAGTGCGGAAACCAAAGACATTACCATCAATGTCCGTAAGGTAGATATGCACTTCAAAGGGCAAGATTATTTGCTTTACTGGGTTTTGCCGAATGTCTATTTCCACGTTACCACTGCGTACAATATCTTACGGCATAATGGCGTGGAACTTGGAAAACCAGACTTTCTGGGTACACAAAACTAGAAGTTTAATACTCGGTACCAAGCTCGTGACCAAACTAGGATCCCAAACTAAGTCCCCAAGCTCGGTCCCAAAACTAATTAATTTCTACTGACACCATTTTCAAGCATTCGTCCATGCATAGGTAACATGCCTTTGCACAATCCTGGCAATGCTTGACTTGATGCTTGATGCATTCGTCACCACATTCTTTACATACCGCTGCACAGTCTTCACAAATCAATGCCGAGAATTCACTATCTCGCTCCATAAACCTAACAGCCAGTTTACAAAACTCTGCACAGTCAGTATCTAAGGCAATACAACGTTGCATCATTGTCGAATGCCCTTCACTTCTACAGGCGGCTATGCAAGCTTCAGTCGCAACAATCGCTTTTTTACAGGTATCGATACAGGATTGATATTGTTCGTAGGCCATGAGTAGTCTCCAGAAAAAGTTAACGGCAGCGTAGAGGCTGCCGTTTTGGCGTTTCGAGAGATAAGCCAGAAGGCTCATAAAGTGAAACGAGAAGTTCAGAATAAAGCGAACCACATTTTTCTTTTATAGGACATATCTTATTTTTTCGTCAGACTATCTGTATATCTCTATGTGTAGAGTTCTGAATTTATATAAATAAATCAGTTTAAACAGATTGATAACACTAGATATTGC
>JACDEP010000011.1:10583-23584 GCA_013816325.1 Methylotenera sp. | reverse complement strand
CCATAATCTCACTATTATATTTAACTACGCGGTCAATAATCGGCTTGCCATATTTAGTTTCGCCAATCTGAAAATAGGGTGTTTCATTACAGGTTTCGATGAAATTTCCGGCTGGGTACACATGAAATAAGCGTGGTTTTTCACCTTTGATTTGCCCGCCGATTATGATACTCGCATTGAAGTCCACATCGTGGTGTCTAAAATGCTCACCATCGCGCTCAAATGCTGCCCGCAACTCACTTCCTACCAAAGCTGCGGCATCAAACATATTATCTACGTTGTGTAAGTGCTTACTATCAATCTCATGCTTTTCAATATTTGTTTTTAAGCGATTGATTACTGATTGCGTCACCGCCAAATTACCCGCTGTAAGCAGCACAATGACGCGCTCATCCTTGATCTCGAAGACGAACATTTTTGGAGCAATAGCAACCTGGTCAACACCCGCATTGGTGCGGGTATCAGAGGCTAGGACTAGCCCTTGTTCAAGCAATAAACCTACACAATAAGTCATATGAGTTATTCAAAATTAGATACGCCTTGAATGATACCATTTTGAGTTAGACCAGATAAAAAAACTGCGATAAAAACTACTGGTGATGATTACCTTGTTCTTTAGAGCCAATCACATCTTAGGTTTTTTTGCACCTATCGGGCAGATCTCGTTCAGGCTGCGGAAAATGCCTCTTAGATTCGGGTCTTTCACCTCGCGCAACAAAATATCCGGAGAATCCAAATCTATACGCAATATATGCGTTAAATGCTGCTCTCTTTCGAGCGTCACCAAATAATGATAAGGCGTCATCAAGGCTAGTTTTGCGATATATTTAACCGCATGTTCCGGATCAACCGAAATCATTAATGCGTCAATCTCATGAATCATATCTGTTAAGCCAAGCTTGTCGCGCTCTTCCAACAAGCGCACTAAGTTTTCTTCAAAAAAACGGCGAGGTTTCTTTATCGCCATGACGTTCGAATCCATTTGAATTTACTGACATCTTATTGTTGTGCCTGCTGCGCCTGTCTGATTGATTCTGCTTGCTTGAAAAGCGCGGTCTGATCGATACGATATTGCCTACTAATGGGCAGTCCTGATTGATTAACAATCACGCTCGTGGTCATCCCTTCAAGACCGCCTCCAGAACGCATACCGCTTACCGGACTTGCGGTACGGTAATCCAAACCTGTAGCCAGCCTTACGTGGCTAGCACCTGCGCGACAGCCATTGGATACATCAAAGCTTTGCCAGCCTTCTGCTTCCAGAAAAACATCACCCCATGCATGGGTTTGCATCAGGCTGCCATCTTCGGTAAACAAATAACCGCTGACATAGCGCGCTGGCAAGCCTATGCTGCGACAACAGGCAATGAATACATGTGCATGGTCCTGACAGACACCCTGCCCCAATTTAAAGGCTTCGATAGCCGAAGTTGTTACCTCAGTAACGCCTTTGATATAACTTACTTTTTCCAACAAGGCATGCATCATTTCTTCAAGCGCTTGGTTTTGTAAATGGGCTGGTCTTTTAAATTGGTTGGCGAACGCATAGATTTTCTCGTCGCTCACAGTGAGTGCTGTATCACGCAGGTAGATTGGCAATGGTAATGCCTGATGTTGTGAAATGACTTCTAATCCAGTCTCTATCTCCCCTGATGCGACTACCACGATTTCTTCATGCGAGACATCCACCACTAAGGTATGGATGCTGTTTCCATAGGCATCCGCTGAAGGATGTAGCTCTCCATTCACCTTGATTTCCCAACGCTTTACATGTTGCCCGAAACCGTTTTGCGGCGTTAGACGTAGCTGTTGAATCGTGTAATTAACCGGTTCGCTGTACACATAGCGGGTTTGGTGTTCAATACTTAATAACATATGCCCCCATGTCAAGCCGCCGTAATGCTTAAGAATGTCTTATGCACTTCTGCGCCTAGTTTGTTGTTGAGATCGATAAAGTCGGTCAAGAACTCATGCAAACCTTTTTGAAAAATATGCTGCATCTTGCCGTAGCGCAACCTCGCATGCAACTCGCCCGCCAAGCGCTTACATTCTGTATGTCGCGAACCTGACAGTTGCTCCAATATCGGTGTAATCTCGTCAAAGCAAGCATGCAATGAACGCGGCATATCTCGCCTTAGCACCAGCAACTCGGCGACGCGCCAGGGTTCAATAGTGTCGCTAAATATCTTTTGATACGCCTGAAAAGCAGAAACTGAGCGCAACACCGCACTCCATTCATAATAATCAACCGCCCCGCCTACCTCTTCTTCCGACGGTAGCAATATGTGATATTTCACATCCAAGAGACGCGCAGTATTATCAGCACGTTCAATAAATGTGCCTAGCCGTACAAAGCTGAAGGCGTCATCACGTAGCATAGTGCCAAAGCATACTCCACGGAATAGATGTGAGCGGGCTTTTACCCAATCACAGAATTCACGTAGCCCACTTTTAGCGAGGTCTTGCCCAATAAATTGTGTAAATTCCAGCCAAAGTGCATTGATGTTCTCCCAAGTTTCTGAGGTCATGGCTACGCGCACCGCTCGCGCATTCTCACGGGCATTGCGTAATGCATTGTAAATACTGGATGGATTGCCAGTATCCATTGCCAGATAATGAATCACGCCCGCAGCCGTGTATTCGCCATATTCTTCTTCATAGGCGTCTACATTGCCGGAGATTTCCAAGGCTGGTAACCATAATGCTGATTCGCTCACTGCGGCATTCGGCACTAGCGACATGTTGTAAGTCACATCCAGCACGCGCGCCATATTCTCTGCGCGTTCAATGTAACGTGCCATCCAATATAGATGATCAGCGGTTCTACTTAACATACCGATTCAACCTCTTTGTCGGTAGTTTTTATGGTATTCGTCAGAGACTCCAGCTCTAGATCACTTTCTAGCACCCAAGTATCTTTGGTTCCACCACCTTGTGATGAATTCACTACTAAGGAACCTTCCTTCAATGCTACGCGGCATAGCGCACCGGGCACCAAACTGACTGTTTTGCCTGACAATACGAATGGTCGCAAATCCACATGACGTGGTGCAATACCCTTTTCTACCAATGTTGGACAAGTCGATAACGCTAGGGTAGGCTGTGCAATATAACTTGCTGGGCTAGAAACGATACGCAGCCTAAACTCTTCAAGCTCTTTTTTACTAGCCGCAGGCCCAACTAGCATGCCGTAACCACCCGATCCCTGCACCTCCTTTACCACTAGCTCATGTAAATGAGCTAGAGTATATTGAAGATCTTCTTCCTTGCTTAATTCGTAAGTGGGCACGTTTTCTAAAATCGGCTGCTCTCCTAAGTAGAACTTAATCATGGCCGGTACGTGAATATAGGTCGCCTTATCATCTGCTACGCCAGTACCTACGGCATTGGCTAAGGTTACACCGCCGTTCCTATACACTGAAAGCAGACCCGGCACACCCAGCATAGAATTTTGGTTAAACACTAGCGGATCAATATAATTATCATCAATGCGGCGGTAAATCACATCCACCCGTTGCGGACCTTGTGTAGTCCGCATGAATACCGCGTTATTTCGTACAAACAAGTCTTGCCCTTCCACCAATTCAATGCCCATTTGCTGGGCAATAAATGCATGCTCAAAATACGCACTGTTATAGGCACCCGGCGAGAGTAATACTACGGTTGGGTCTAACACACCCGGTTGAGCAACTGCGCGTAAATTCTTCAATAGTACTTGTGGGTAATGGTCTACTGGGGCAATGGAATAGCGACGGAATAGCTCCGGGAAAAGTCGCATCATCATTTTGCGATCTTCCAGCATATACGACACCCCTGATGGGGTACGCAAGTTATCTTCCAGCACATAAAATTGCGATTCGCTAGTGCGTACCAAGTCTATGCCCGCAATGTGCGCGTATATCTGGTTGGGTACATCCACACCAAACATTTCCGGGCGATACTGGGAGTTAGCTAGAATCTTGGAAGAGATAATGCCAGCTTTAATAATGTCTTGCTCATGATAGATATCATGCAAGAACATATTGAGTGCCCGCACCCGTTGGATAGCACCAGCCGATAAATGTGACCATTCTTTAGCTGACAGTAAACGTGGAATCACATCAAACGGGATCAAGCGTTCAGCACCATCGGTTTCGCCATATACATTGAATGTGATACC
The DNA here is from genome assembly GCA_013816325.1 of Methylotenera sp. Classification (GTDB taxonomy): domain Bacteria; phylum Pseudomonadota; class Gammaproteobacteria; order Burkholderiales; family Methylophilaceae; genus Methylotenera. The sequence goes on along the minus strand of JACDEP010000011.1, from coordinate 19,425 downwards.
CACGCGGCGGAAGAGTAGCTCGGCTTCCTGGCGCTTGCTATCAAGCTGGTGATGAGGCACATCTTTTAACCAATGATGGTAAGCCGCATAGATTCCCCGCACGCTTACTTCATCTGCATTCGTAGGTAAAAGCTGCATTTCATCAAAAAAAGACAATGGTAATTTTGGCATGGTATGGGTCTTTCTCTTATATAAAGACCAATGCAAGGCGTGTGCCATCTTTAATATCAATGAAAATCAATCGCTTATTGGAATGAATATTTTTAATGAGTTATGGTGCACAAATTTAGTGCGCTTTACCTGCAATTAAAAAACCAATGCAATGAGGAGGTGCATAGTTTTTTTATAAATAAACTATTTGCAGTGTTCTAAACTGCGCCGTATGATGAGTTCAAATACAGTCCTAAGCATAAATAAAATATACCTATAAAATCATGCCTTATATTTTATATAGCCATTGTTACTCACAGCTCTCATTGCGAATGTGGAAATGGTGTATTGTCATTTTTTCCAGCATTTTTTTATGCAGTCCCTCGCGGCTTATGCATTAGAAGATAGCCCTAACAGTTCAAATGCCTCACTTAAAAAGATTACCCAGAAAAAAGTCTCATCCGAGCAATTGGCTGAAATAGGCATTACGGAAAAAGAACGTAACTGGTTACTCGCACATCCCGTCATTAAAGTCGGGGTGCATACCGCATACATGCCTATTGAGTTCTTTTCGGAGGCTAACCGTTTCCGTGGCATCACTGTTGATTACATGCAAAAGCTGGAGTCAATATTAGGTGTGAATTTTCAAAAGGCTGATTACGAAACTAACTCGACTACCGACATTGTCGATATGATTTCCGCAAGCACCAACCCTAAACTCTTAACAAAAAATGGCTTCGTCAGCTTGAATGAACCCCTACTTACCCTTCCTTATGCGATTTACACGCACAATAAGACCAATAATATTAAAAGTTGGGAAGACCTAAACGGTAAGCGGGTAGCGGTATTTAGAAAAGGTTCTATGCCGGAGATACTAGCTAAATTCCCAAACATCAAAATAGTCCTAGTCGATATTGCTGAGGATGCTTTTATTGCTTTACAAGAAGGTACTGCTGATGCTTATGTTGGCAATGAATTGGTAGTAGATTACGTATCTCATATCCAAGGCTTGAATTACATCAAGAAGATAGGCAATACCTCTAATACAGCTAATATTTACATGTTGGTAAGAGGAGATTGGCCTGAGCTGAAATCCATCCTGCAAAAATCATTTATTTATCTGGAACCAGAGAAAAAAGAAATTCTCAATAAATGGAATTTGCAGAACAACCAGAAAACCAAACAATTATTACAAATCGCATTAGGTGCATTACTGCTGGTGATAGCTTTTATCCTATTCAAAAGCTATCGCCTTAAACAAGCCATCAAGGCACAGAACAAATTGTCGCAAGAACGCATTTGGCATCAAGCTAATTTTGATTTCTTGACTAACTTACCTAACCGAATGATTTTTCAGAATCGCTTGCAAGAAGAAATCAAAAAAGCTAACAGAAACAAGCTGCCTCTAGGCTTGCTCTATTTGGACTTGGACAACTTCAAACAGATTAATGATCAGCTTGGCCATGCGGCTGGCGATGAATTGATTAAACAAGTAGCTCATCGGGTGAGCACCTGTGTCCGTTCGATTGATACCACCGCCAGGATAGGCGGTGATGAGTTTACAGTCATTATGGGTGAGTTGACCGACATAAATGCGATGGAAAATGCCAGTCATAAAATTCTGAACCGGATAGAAGAACCGTTTCATATTAATAATCAGAAGATTTATATCACCGCCAGTATTGGTATTACGGTTTACCCTAACGATAGCCAAAAGCCGGAAGACCTGCTGATGTTTTCTGACCAAGCCATGTATGAAGCTAAAAGACTCGGCAAAAATCGCTACCAATTCTTCACCTCCTCCATGCAGGAATCTTCTATTAACCGCCATACCATCACCAATGATTTGCGCACGGCCATCGCCAATGATGAGTTTGTCGTTTTTTATCAGCCTATTATAGATTTGAATAACGATTCTATTACCAAAGCAGAGGCATTGATTAGATGGCGTCATCCAACGAAAGGATTGATAGGACCGCTTGAATTTATTTCAATTGCGGAAGATACAGGCATGATAGGCCAACTTAGTGACTGGGTATTCGAGCAGACGCTACGGGATGTGACTAGGCTACGCAGAACATACCATCCTGATTTTCAGATCCGTATCAATGTGTCTCCTAGGCAATTCATGAATGAAACGAATTTATTGTCTTGGTTAAGCAGGATAAAGGAACGTGGAATCCCCGGCGAAGCCATTACCGTAGAAATTACCGAAGGTTTGCTATTACAACCTACCGATTCGGTAAAACATATCTTGTCTCAATTTATTACAGCTAATATTGAAATCTCTATCGATGACTTTGGTACCGGCTACTCTGCACTCGGTTACCTGAAAAAATTCAATGTGGACTACGTTAAGCTTGATCGCTCATTCGTACAGCATGTGGAGTCTGATAAAGACAATATGGTGCTTTGCGAAGCAATTATTGATATGGCGCACAAGCTAAGGATTAAAGTAGTGGCTGAAGGTATAGAAACGCAAGCGCAAGAGCTATTATTGAAACAATTTAAATGTGATTACGGCCAAGGCTACTTGTTTGCTAAGCCTACTACCATCATAGAGTTTGAAGAGTTTCTGAGTTCGCTATCGCTACCTTTAATTCATTAATCCAATTATTTCAAGTTCTGAGTTCTGGCGTATAACCTGGTTTACGGTATGCAATTTAATTCAATTCTCTGATTCCATGCAGATAAAAATTAGTAGATAAAATTAGTAGATAAAAATTAATCGTATAGATGCATTTACATTAAAAGCCATTGCTATTGTCGCCATGACGATAGACCATGTTGGCGCACTGCTTTACCCGGATAATATTTGGTTTAGGCTCATTGGAAGACTAACCATACCTATCATCACTTTCCTTGTGGTAGAGGGTTATCACCATACCGCAAATATTAAACGCTATATGTTCAGGATTTTTTGCTTTGCATTAGTCGCTCAACCTATTTATTTGCTGGCTTTCTCTGATGGACTCAATGTTTTATTTGATTTGCTCGTAGGATTAAGTGTCATCCTCATCATCGATAAATTCAAATTAGGCTGGTTGCAATATTTGTTATTAGGCTTCGTTGGCTTAACAGCCATTGCCATTTCTTTAGATTGGTGGCATTTGGCGATATTGATGATATTCATATTTCATCAATTGCGGGGTAATTTCAAAGGCATCGCATTGGCGATCACAGCTTTATTTATTGCGAATTTTTTGATTTTTGGAATTATTGCGAATATCACCCGTAACGAAAGCTTACAAATAACCCATACCATCAATTTAGCTTGTATTGCCGCCTTGCCGCTTTTGTATATTTACAATGGAAGTAGAGGTGCAGATTATCGTTATTTCTTCTACGTCTATTATCCTGCGCATCTTTTAACTATCTACTTAATAAAAATTAACTTTTTTAAGCAAGTTGTTGGGTAAGATTTACCGATTGATTCATCGGAAGAATTTTTTGTCCATCCTGCACAATGTTAATGTGATCGCAAAACAAGTCTGCTTGTTTTTCGGAGTGCTCATCGTCTGCTTTTGTTCAACAGCAGCTATGGCTTCCATGCAAATTTTTGTTAGTACACCAAGCTCTGGCACAATAACCCTGGATGTCGAATCTAGCGATAGTATTGAAGCGGTCAAACAAAAAATTCAAGATCGGGCAGGCATCGCTCCTGACGAACAAATTCTAAGTTTCAACGGCAGCACGCTGGATGATGGAATGACGCTTGCAGATTATAATATTCAAAGAGAATCTTTATTAATACTTGCATTTAGAACGCGGCGTGAAGATTTATTAACTGACTCAATACAGCAGCAAATGGCGGTCCAGGCTTTTTCCGCGGAGTTGTTTATGAATGGGCAGCGAAATAATATCTTTAATCATCTGGATTTAGCCCGATCCGGTGCCAATATTATCAATCAGCTAAAGCTCAATATCAATTCATCCTCGCCTAATCAACCATTCGGCTTACTGGCGGAAAATAAATATTCCAACCAGCCATTGCAGATAGATTCTGGAAAAGTTATTCCATTTGAAACCATCAATAAAAAAGTAGCCGAAGTCTTACCTTTCAATTTATGGGTGGCTGGTGATCTGGATTACTCTTCAATCAATTTATCGGGCAACAAGAATACCTTTCATAGTAAAGGTATTAGCTTGGGCTTAGATCGTAGTGTTGCTAAGAGTTTGCTTATCGGTGCAGCCATTGGGTACGGCTATGATAAAAACAAGATTGATGAGCTCGGTTCTAAAACCTCATCAATTCAAAAAACCGGTTCACTATATTTAAGTTATCAAACGGACTCTCATTTCAGGTTAGATTCTTTGTTAGGTTATGGAGAGCTTGAGTTTGATAATAGCCGTTATATGGGGAGTTTATTGATAGGCGAAAGAAGCGGCACTACCACCTTTGGTAGTCTCAGAGTCAGCAAAACTTTTTTATTGAATAAAATAAAAATCCAACCCTACTTCAAAACCGATATGAGCCAGACGAAGCTAGATGCATATCGCGAGAGCGGTTCAAATTTGGCAGCTGCTTATGGCGAAACCAAAATAGATTCGAATTCATTATCTACCGGAATAAATCTATCTTACTTAATACAATTGAATTATGGAGCCTTGGTACCTACCATAAAATTGGCATACACCAAGAATAATCAAGGCAATATGAAACAAAACCTGTTCTACGCTGATACAGGTGAAGACTTTACCAACTTGTCTTTGACTAGCCGGCCAAATGAATATGGGGTATTGGGGATGGGAATGAGTTATATGAATAAATCGAACACAGGCTTTAATCTCAACTACACCTTTTCACAAGGTTCAGATTCATACCACTCAAATCATCTCGAAGCTAAGCTATCAATTCCATTTTGATATCATTAGCAAAAAAATCATTCAAGATTTTGAATTTGCTCGCGCATCTGTTCTATCAATACTTTCAGTTCCATAGAAACTTGGGTAGTTTCCACCGCGACAGATTTCGAGCCCAAGGTATTGGCTTCACGATTGAGTTCCTGCATCAGGAAATCTAAACGCTTACCAGCAGGTGCATCGCTACTCAAAATACGCCGAACTTCTGAAACATGGGTACTTAAGCGAGAGAGCTCTTCATCCACATCTATACGCTGGGCAAACATGACCAGTTCTTGCGCCACTCGGTCCTGATCAATACTTTTTAGGGTTTCCTGTAGTTTGAGGGTGAGTTTTTCCTGATATTCTTTATTAAGCTTAGGCAATATCGGCTTTACCTTATTCACGAGATTTTCTATCAAGTTCAGCCTATCTAGGATGATGACTTTTAATTTTTCGCCTTCGCGGTTGCGTGAGGCATTAAGTTCGAGCAAGCCTTGGCTTACTAGTTTTTTGACTTCGTCGGCCAATGCCTCATTATTAGTGACATTGCTTAGCACTACGCCTGGCCAGCGAAGTACATCAGCCATACTTAATTGCATGGCGGTTTGGAAATGAATCTGCGCTTTTTCCTGCATCAAGACCAGTTGTTGCATAAGCTGCTCATCCAGCTGTGTAGGCTGGTAAATTTGAGTTCGCTGGAGGAGGTTAAGCTTACATTCGATTTTGCCGCGGGAAAGCTGCGCAGTGATAAGCTCACGTATCGGCAATTCCATACCCCGCAAATTTTCATCAAGTTTAAAATGTAAATCAAGGTATCGGCTGTTTACCGCGCGTAACTCTAGTAATAGCGTAGCATTTTCTATAGGCTGCTCAAGCGCAGCAAAACCGGTCATGCTAAATGTCATAATGAATCTTTCTAATCAGCTTATCAAAATCAAACGATATAAATTGCTGCAATCTTAACAAATACTGCGAGTTGAAGTCCAAATAACTTATAAATACTATAAAAACTACTTTAAGTACAATCAATTACACGTTATATTGTTGAATATACTCTAAGTTAAAAATTGGTATTTTCTAACAATTTACACTTTAGACACCGATATTAAGATTTATTAACCTTACATCCTGAACACAAAAGTGGCTGCATCCAAAAATTTAGCTTTGCCTACGGGCTACCTATTGCATGATTACGAAATCAGAAAAGTACTTAGTTCTGGAGGGTTTAGTTTCGTCTATTTAGCACGCGATAAAGATAAACAAATCGTTGCTATTAAAGAATATCTGCCTACATCCATCGCCGTACGAACCGTTGGTTACACAGTGCAACCAAATACTGATGACGTGGCACTTTTTCGGCATGGCCTCAAATGTTTTTTTGACGAAGGCTTATCGCTGGCAAAAATTGAACATAAAAATATCGTACGGGTAATCAATTTTTTCCGCGCAAATGAAACCGTATACATGGTGATGCAGTATGAACGCGGTAAATCATTGCAGGATTATATCCTTGGACAAGCAGAGCCTGTTTCTGAAAAATTCATACGCCGCGTTTTTGGTGAGTTATCTAATGGGCTTCGCGAAGTCCATACGCAAAAATTGCTGCATCTGGATATCAAACCTGCCAATATCTATATCCGTTTAGATGGGTCGCCAGTGCTGCTGGATTTTGGTTCAGCGCGCCAAGCTTTGAGCCAAAGCCAGGCCAAGATCTCGCCTAGCTATACACCGGGTTTTGCTTCGCCGGAACAATATTACGACAGAAAACTATTAGGACCTTGGAGCGATATCTATAGCATAGGCGCCACCATGTATTCTTGCCTTACACGCACCTCGCCACTAGCCGCGAATCAGCGTATTAAAAAAGACCTGTTGATCCCGGCGACAAAGTTGGGCAAGGAAATGTACTCGCAAAACCTGCTTGAAATCATAGATAAATGTTTAAGCTTGGATTACCTGGAGCGCCCGCAAAGCGTTTTTTCACTGCAGAAAACGCTACTGGAAAACATGTCAGGACCGCAGAAAAAAATGAGTTTTGTTAATAAAATCGTTAATATCCTTAATAAACCTTTCTAACGATAATAAAAATAACCAATAAATCATCATGAAATTTACTATATTCCAGAACAGTCGTCAGGGACCTAGGCCATATAACCAAGATAGGCTTGCCTATTCTTATAGCAAGGATGCTTTATTGCTAGTGGTGGCCGATGGTATGGGCGGGCATCGCCACGGTGAAGTTGCCGCCCAGTTAGCCATTACCACCATGACTGAAGCTTTTCAACGTTTGGCGGTGCCTACGCTTTCTAGCCCAGCAAAGTTTTTAATTGAACATATACAGCAAATTCACGACATGATTGATCAAGTTACGGAGGAGCGAGAGATGCTGGAAGCGCCTCGCACCACTATCGTAGCGGCGGTAGTTCAACGAGGAGTACTGTACTGTGCCCATGTGGGGGATTCGCGACTTTACCATTTTCGCGATGGCCATTTACTTTACCGTACGGAAGATCATTCCATCGTACAGTCGCTATATAACAAAGGCATGATAGAAAAAGGTGATATGTCTACCCACCCCTATCGGCATAAAGTATATAGTTGCCTTGGCGGGGATGTTCCACCTAAAATCGACTTATCTGATCGTCAGGATCTTGCAGAAGGTGACACCATATTATTATGTACCGATGGTGTTTGGGGCGCAGTAACCGATGAACAGATCAAGCATTTTTTAGGCGGCCCTTTTATAAATGAAAACGTGACTGCCTTACTTAACGAGGCAGAAACCGTCAGCCGCGAACAAGGCGATAATATGAGCGCCATAGGCTTGCAATGGGGCGATAAACTTAGCAGCAATCTTGCTGTCTCTACAGTGACCATGCCAATGGGAACAACCACGACCATTATGAACCCGGTGACTAATGCCAACCAACAATCCACGGATTTACATGATATGGATTTCACCGATGACCAGATTGAAAGCACGATTGCCGAAATTCAACAAGCGCTAAGCAAAACAAAACGTAATCAATAGGATATAAGCATGACCACTCATAGACCCAGTCAACGGACGAACGACCAGCTACGCAATGTAGAAATAACTAGACATTACACCAAGCATGCTGAAGGTTGGGTATTGGTTAAATTCGGCGATACGCAAGTGTTATGCACAGCCAGTGTAGAAGAAAAAGTACCCAGCTTTATCAAAGGCAAAGGTCAAGGTTGGGTGACTGCTGAATATGGCATGTTGCCCCGCTCCACCGGTAGTCGCATGGACAGGGAAGCTGCCAAAGGCAAACAATCCGGTCGCACACAGGAAATCCAACGTTTGATTGGCCGCTCACTGCGCGCCATCATAGACTTGAACAAGCTCGGTGAACGTAGCATCCACTTAGACTGCGATGTGATTCAGGCAGATGGCGGCACACGTACAGCCAGCATCACCGGCGCCTATGTGGCATTGCATGATGCAATTTCCACGTTGTTAGCCAGTGGCAAACTATTGGACAGCCCGCTCAAACAAGCGATTGCAGCTGTTTCGGTAGGTGTTTACAAGGGTCAACCAGTGTTGGATTTGGATTATATTGAGGATTCTGATTGCGATACGGATATGAACGTCGTCATGACAGAATACGGCAGTTTTGTGGAAATCCAAGGCACGGCCGAAGGTGAACCATTCAACCGCGCCACCATGGATGCCATGCTGGACTTAGCAAAAAGTGGAATCCAAACGCTAATCAGCAAACAAAAAGCTGCTTTAAAAGATTAATTTTCTAAAAATGGCAATGAAACAATTAGTCATCGCCACTAGCAATAGCGGCAAGTTGCGTGAAATCCAAGCTTTGCTTGC
>JACDEP010000011.1:3908-10573 GCA_013816325.1 Methylotenera sp. | reverse complement strand
CGCCGCTCAAGATCGAAGTCATTTCGCAAACGACTTTGAACATTTCTGAAGCAGCAGAACCCCATTGTACATTTATAGAAAATGCCCTGGCAAAAGCCCGGCATGCCAGTTCTTTAAGTCAATTACCGGCTTTAGCAGATGATTCAGGATTATGTGTCGAGGCACTGGAAGGTGCGCCTGGTGTTCACTCAGCCTATTTTGGCGGCGAGCCTAGAAGCGATGTTAAAAATAATGCCCACCTGTTAGAAATGCTGAAAAGCAAAGAAAATCGCCGTGCATATTATTATTGTTCGCTAGTGTTAGTGCGTCGTCACGATGATCCGCAACCCTTAATTGCGGAAGGCATCTGGACTGGCGAGATTTTGGAAAACCCGCGCGGTAGCCACGGTTTTGGCTACGATCCATTGTTCCTAGATGATAAAACTGGGAAAACTGGCGCGGAACTCGAACCTGAAATTAAAAATCATATTAGCCACCGCGGCCATGCTTTGCGTAAAATGCTACTCTTAATTGAGAAGTTAAACATCATCTAATATGAGGTCATATTAGTAGACTTTAAAAATATGAGCAAAAAAGCTGACAATGCATTACCTATCTGGGTCCGGGACGATACCTCTATCGTTGCCTGCACAGAAAAAATTAAGGTAATGAAGGAGAATTTCGAAGAAATTCGCCAGATTGCCCAAGACGCTCTGGAAGACGGTCTGCTGATGGAAGTCAGCGAAACCCAGATGCGCCAAGCTTTGCATCAATTGATTGACACGCTAATCAATCCTTATCAAAAATAGCTAATCGAATACCTCTGAGTCTCTAATTTTGTTTCGTAGCTTTTTTAGTGCGATTAAGTTAAATTCTAGGCTTAAGAGTTGTTACTAAAACAGCGCTTGAATATCAAAAAGAACTAAACTCCCAAAGAAAGATAAAATGACAAGAAAAATAAAAATTATGAGTGCCTCATTGGCTTTGCTACTAGTTGGCTTAAATGGTTGCGCAACTATGCAAGATGTTGTCAAAGCTAAACAAAATGGTACAGAAGGAACTTCGCACACTTATAATGTGAATGAAGCCCAAGCTTGGGAAATTGCAAAAACAGTGTTTCGTTGGGAAGGTTCAGATGCTATTGAGGAACATAAAGAGCAACACTATATGTTAACCAGTAGTGGCATGAATTTAGTTTCATATGGCGCAGTCATGGGTGCATGGATAGAACCAACGACCAAATCTACAGATACTCAAGAAACCGTAGTAACCAAACGTCGGGTGGCAATGAATATCGCTACAACTTTAACTGAAAGTACTTTTCATAGACGTTTTGCTCAAGCCGTTGAAATAATTCATAAAGGCCAACCCTTGCCTGCTGAAGCCCCTTAACTTTTATTTATGATGGTAACTAACCTTATTCCTGATGTAATAGATAAGGTTAGTTACTAAGTTATACAAAAATTTCACTCAGCTTTATGATTCCCATCATTCCAATCCATCACTTTTCACCGATAAATCCTGTAGCGCCCTTAGCGGGTGACTCAACATTATCCGGCTTGACTAATCCGCCACCGCTATCTCTCTATATCCATATTCCATGGTGCGTGAAGAAATGTCCGTACTGTGACTTTAATTCGCATGAGAGCCGACATAAAAATGGGGATATTCCTGAAAGTACTTATGTAGATGCGTTGATAGCAGACTTGGAGCTGGCAACGCCTAAGGTTTGGGGGCGTAAGCTCCGCAGTATATTTTTTGGCGGCGGTACGCCTAGTTTGTTTTCAGCAGATTCTATAGACCGCATTATTAGCCACGTGCGCATGCTCACGCCGCTGGAATTTGATGCGGAAATCACCCTAGAAGCCAATCCCGGTACAGTAGATGCCGCACATTTCATCGGCTATAAACAGGCGGGCGTGAATCGACTTTCTTTAGGCGTGCAAAGCTTTAACAACCAGCATTTGAAGGCCTTAGGCCGTATCCATGATAACGAGCAGGCTTTGGCTGCCATTCACCTAGCGCTTAATACTTTTGAGCAGGTGAATTGCGACATCATGTATGCATTGCCTAACCAAACTGTACAAGAAGCGCTGGAAGATGCCAAAACAGCCATAAAATTAAATCCTGCTCATTTATCTTTTTACCATCTCACTTTAGAGCCGAATACGCCATTCCATCGCACCCCCCCTAGCGTACCGGATGATGATACCAGTGCAGAAATGCAGATCCAGATCGAAACATTGTTGGCTCAGCACAGTTATGAACATTATGAAACTTCAGCTTTTGCCAAAAAGGGCAAGCAGGCCCGGCATAACCTTAATTACTGGCAATTTGGCGATTACCTTGGAATAGGGGCTGGCGCACATAGCAAACTTAGCTACCATGACAAGATCACTCGCGAAACACGTCCTAAGCACCCTAAAGCCTATATGCAGCAAGCCATGGAAGGCAAAGCGATAGAGCGCGAATGGGTAATTGAAAGAGACGAACTAGGCTTTGAATTCATGATGAATGCATTACGGTTGATTAATGGCGTACCGCTGGATTTATTTCAACAACGCACCGGGCTGGGTCTACATACTTTGGATATAGCTATTAAAAAAGCTCAGGCAAAAGGTTTGTTAGTAATAGAACAAGGCCGCATCATGCCCACTTTATTAGGCCAACGTTTCCTCAACGAATTGCTTGAATTGTTTTTACTCTGATGTAAAAACACGTCCCAAATTAAGAGCTGTTAATTTCTTATGCTATCCCAATACTTTACGAGCCCGGGCAATAGCCGCTTTTACTTGGGCAGGTGCTGTACCACCGATATGGTTGCGGCTTTGAAGTGACCCTTCGAGGGTGAGTACGGCGAACACATCATCGGTAATCTGCGGCGCGAACTGTTGCAAAGTTGCTAGCGGCAATTCGCTTAAATCCACTTTTTCATCAACCGCATGGCGTACAGCCAAAGCTACCACTTCATGCGCATCCCTAAACGGCATGCCTTTCTTCACCAGGTAATCCGCTAAATCAGTCGCCGTCGCAAACCCTTCAAAAGCTGCTTGGCGCATATTCTCTTTGTTCACAGTAATGCCGCGCATCATGTCGGCGTAGATTTCCAGCGTTACCAGCAAAGTATCAGCCGTATCAAACAAGGGCTCTTTGTCTTCTTGGTTATCTTTATTGTAAGCAAGCGGCTGGCCCTTCATCAGTGTCAATAATGCGGTAAGGTGACCATATACCCTGCCGGTCTTGCCACGTACCAATTCCGGCACATCGGGGTTTTTCTTTTGCGGCATGATAGATGAACCCGTACAGAACCTATCGGCGATATCGACAAAAGCAAACCGTGGAGAGCTCCATAAAATGAGTTCTTCCGACAAACGTGATAGATGTGTCATCACTAGCGAAGCCGCAAAAGTAAATTCAATGGCGAAATCCCGGTCGGAAACCGCGTCCAGCGAATTCTCGCATACGCCCTCAAAACCTAAAGTTTTGGCGACCATTTCACGGTTTATGAGGTAGCTAGTGCCTGCTAGCGCAGCAGCACCTAGCGGCAAACGATTAATACGATGACGACCATCAGTGAACCTTTCTACATCCCGCTTGAGCATTTCTACATAAGCGAGTAGATGGTGGCCAAACGTCACTGGCTGTGCCACTTGCAAATGCGTAAAGCCAGGCATCACGGTATCAAAATTCACTTCTGCCAGATCGAGTAGACTTATTTGTAGTTTTTTTAAACCGGCAATTACCTGGTCGGAAGTCACCCGCAACCACAATCGCACATCAGTAGCTACCTGGTCGTTACGGCTCCGCCCGGTATGTAAGCGCTTACCTGCATCCCCGATTTTATCAGTCAGCCGCTTTTCAATATTGAGGTGTACATCTTCCAGATCTAGCAGCCATTCAAACTGACCTGCCTCGATTTCTTGCAGTATTTCAGATAATCCTTTTTCAATGGCTATTACGTCATCCATGCTGATGATGTTTTGCGCACCCAGCATTTGGGCATGGGCGATTGAGCCTTGGATATCAAACGCCGCCAAGCGCTGATCAAAATATACAGAGGCTGTATATTTTTTTACGAGTGCCGCCACAGGTTCATTAAAACGCCCGGACCAACTGGTGTCTTTTTTGTTTAATGAGCCTGTAGCTGCGGACGAATTATCTGGGTTTGGCGCTTTCACTATTATTTCTCTTTTAAATTCTCTAGATCTTGATTCTTATTCGTTAGGTTTTTACCCGCGTGAGAGCGTTTTCAAAACGCTTTAAATTGTAATTAATTATTAAAATATTGTTTAATAATAATATACTTATGTGATTAGTATAATGCAAAACACCAACATTACGATGCCACTGCCTGCAAAGACTTCTTATGCGAAAAGCTAGCCGCCTACCCAATATTCACAACCTAGGTGTGAATTTACGCATTTTACTCATTGTAAATGGCTTGCTAGCATTGGCTGCCCTTATCCTAAGCACCGATACCCGCGAATTCTTCGTACTGGTGACGGCGATCTCAGCAATAGCCCAGCCTATGCTTTTGCTTAGCTTGTTACTGCTTTATTTATGCTACCCATTCATGCGTAAATTCAATTATTGGCTAGGTATTGCCATTACTTTCCTGATCGTAATTTTGACTTGCTTCGGCTTACATTATTTATTTTCGCAATTGTTGATTTTTGAAAACTTGCCAACCTTAACGCGTACACTATTTTTTGTCATCGTGGTGACGATCATCACTTTGTATTATTTTAATTTGCACCATCGTGCTTATTCACCGGCAGTGGCCGAAGCCCGCCTGCAGGCTTTGCAAGCTCGAATTCGTCCGCATTTCCTGTTCAATAGCATCAATGCCGTATTGTCTCTAATCCGTAGTCAGCCTAAACAAGCAGAAACGGCATTGGAAGACATGGCAGATTTGTTCCGCGTGCTCATGGCCGATAATCGAGACTTGGTGCCATTAGCTCAAGAAATAGGCTTATGCCGGCAATACCTGGCGCTAGAAAAACTGCGTTTGGAAGATCGACTGCTCATTCAATGGCAGATTGATGATATGCCGCCGGATGCGCTGATTCCGCCGTTGGTGTTACAGCCATTGCTAGAAAATGCGGTATATCACGGTATCGAACCATTGCCGAATGGCGGCACGGTTACCCTACAAATTTATACAAAAAATAAAGAGGTGCACATCATATTAACTAACCCATATGCAACGCTGAACAATCACCACATTGGGAATAAAATGGCACTTAAGAACATTAAGGAACGGTTGACGCTACACTTTGATTTGGAAGCTAGTCTAAAAAATAAAAAGATTGAAGGAAAATACCAAGTGCATATCGTATTGCCCTATAAAAAATAATCATTATGAATGAGCCTATTTTAAAATTGCTGATTGCCGACGACGAAGCGCCGGCCCGTAATCGCCTACGTGATTTACTAACGGATATCGCTTTGGTAGAGGTGGTTGCAGAAGCTAAAAACGGTAAGGAAGCCTTAGAGTATGCTGGAACATACCAACTGGATATCGTGTTACTAGATATACGCATGCCGCTGATGGACGGCATAGAAGCGGCCCAGCATCTGCAAAAATTGGCTGCCCCGCCTGCTATTATTTTTACAACCGCTTTCGACCGCTATGCCATGCAGGCATTTGACATGAATGCAGTAGATTATTTGCTGAAACCTATACGCTTGGAACGTTTAAAAAGCGCCCTTAGCAAAGCTAGGGCTTTGCAACCAAAACAAGTTCATGCCTTAAATAAATTACAGCCGCAAAGAACTCACTTGAGTATTACAGAACGCAGCCGGATATTATTGATTCCCATTAATGAAATCATATATTTACGCGCAGAACTCAAGTACATCACCGTTCGCACTGCGGAACGTGAATATTTACTGGAAGAGTCGCTGACGCACTTAGAACAGGAATTCAATAGTATTTTTATCCGTCTCCATCGTAATTGTCTGGTCGCAAACGCGCATATCTTAGGCTTTGAGAAACGGCCTATCATGACTGGTAGCGACGAAAAACAATGGGTCGCGCTTTTGAGAAACGTGCCTGAGACGATTAGCGTAAGTCGTCGCCAACAGCATTTGGTGAGAACCGCTTAAATCCTGATTAGACTATTTGATTTTTTTGTTAAAATCTTCAATCATTCTGGCGGCCCACTCTTTGCCGCCTAAACCAAAAGCAATCGCCAAGGCTAGGAAAATCGCCCCGAAAACAATGATAAATAAGGCGTTAATCAGTTGCACGCCTATGCCTAACTGTTCCAGTGCCATAAATAAAGCGAGTATTTGAATGCCATATTCAGCCGAAGTACTAACAGTTAAGGCGCGCTCAAACTTGATGCTATATAGCCAGGCAAACACCAGGCGATTCACGAAGCGCGCCAGTAAAGTACCGAAAATCAATACGACAATCGCGACGATAATATGCGGTAGGTAACTTGCCAGTTGTTGTAATAGAACAGCCACTTCATTCAAGCCTAGCGTATTGGCGCCCGTAATCACAAAGAGCAGGATAACTAGCCAATACACCAATTGACTAATGATGTCACTTAGGGTCAGGCTAAAACTTGCATGGCTTATAAAAGCTTCTAAGCCGGATTTCTGGGCAAATTTGTCAAAATGCATTAAAACTAGCAAGCGTTTTACAATAAAACGTACTGCAATCGCCACTACCCAGC
>JACDEP010000011.1:0-3898 GCA_013816325.1 Methylotenera sp. | reverse complement strand
CTCCTGACTTATGTTACTAAACAGAAGGTTAGCCACATGGCTAACCAAACTTGACTAATTTAAAGATGGTTGTGCATCAGCTTAACCTAAACAAAAGCGTTTTAACAAACACTTTTTCCGTTCATTACTGGCTTATATGCCATGTGTTAAAATTACTCTTATGGACAACCCTCGCTCACAAAACATTCCCCAAAAACTGGTAATTGCCTCGCGCGAAAGCGCTTTAGCCATGTGGCAGGCTCATCATATTCAAGCCAGACTGCAAACGCTTTACCCAACTACCCAGGTAGAGATATTAGGCATGACCACCACCGGAGATCAGATTCTGGATACGCCTTTAGCCAAAGTTGGTGGTAAAGGTTTGTTCGTAAAAGAACTAGAAATGGCTTTAGCCGACGGTCGCGCAGATTTGGCTGTGCATAGCATGAAAGATGTACCGATGAATCTGCCAGAGGGTTTTATACTAGTGGCTACGGGCGAGCGTGAAGACCCGCGTGATGCGTTTGTTTCTAACAATTATGCCTCGCTGGAAGATTTACCTGATGGCAGCATTGTCGGTACTTCCAGCCTGCGCCGTCAAAGCCAGCTACAGGCGCGTTTCCCTACCCTCAAAATAGAATCTTTGCGCGGTAACCTGCAAACCCGTTTACGCAAGCTGGATGAAGGCCAATATGCGGCCATTATTTTAGCGGCTGCAGGCTTGATTCGATTAGGTTTAACCGAACGTATCCGCAGTGTTATCTCCCCCGAACATAGCATTCCGGCCGTAGGCCAAGGAGCTTTAGGCATAGAGATCAATTCTGCACGTACCGATTTATTGACCATCTTAGCCCCACTTAATCATGTAGATACAGAAGCCTGCGTGCAAGCAGAACGTGCCATGAGCCGTGCGCTTGCCGGCAGTTGTACGGTACCGTTAGGGGCTTATGCTACCTGCAAAATGGGTAACCTCACCATTACAGGCTTTGTTGCGAGTATAGATGGCAAACATATGTTGGTAGAAACTGCCAAAGGCACGCGTGATGCTGCGGAAAGTTTAGGTAGGAAGTTAGCTGAGCAGTTACGCGCTAAGGGCGCAGATAAAATCTTAGCGATGCTGGATTAAAAAATATTTAATATGGCTAACTCGCTTAATGGTGCTGGTATTGCAATCACGCGGCCTGTTGAACAAGCGCAAAAACTCAGCGACTTGATTTTGGCTGAAGGTGGCTCGCCTATTAGCTTTCCGCTCATTGATATTGTGCCGCTGGAAGATTATCAACAGTTAGATAATACGATTAGCGCGCTCGCCAATTACGATTGGGCTATTTTTATCAGCAGCAACGCCGTGCAGAATAGCATGCCACGCGTATTAACAAAGTTTATTCCCCTACCTGCTAACCTTAATTTCGCCGCAATTGGCCCTGTAACCGCTAATGAGCTTATGCAAATGGGTTGCGCTCATGTTCTCATTCCTGATAATCGCTACGATAGTGAATCACTATTAAGCTTGCCGGAAATGCATCACATGCAAGGTAAGCGTGTCATGATTTTTCGCGGCATAGGTGGCCGCGAAGTATTAGCAGAGACCTTAACAGCACGCGGTGCCAGCGTTACTTTTGCTGAATGCTATCGACGCATCAATCCACAGCCTAATACCATGCTCCTGGAAGTCGCGTGGAATAAGGGCCTACAGGCCATTGCTGTCACTAGCTCAGAAGCCATGCGCCATTTATTGCAAATGACTAACAACGGCGCAGACACTTGGCTGCGGCACGTACATATTTGTGTGAACCATGCCCGGGTGGCGGAAGAAGCGCAAACTATCGTGGCAAATTCAGCCCCAACAATTCATCTTAAATTGCATATAGCAGACGCTCCCGGAGATGTCGCCATGTTGGCCTGTTTACAACGCGCCCTAACTACCTCATCATCTCATTCATGAATGACGAAAGCCCTTTGGATCGACCCACTAGCCACTTAACGCGTGGACCATCGCGGTTTAGTAAAACCGCTCTGATACTAGTGATTGTTGCTTTGCTGACGCTGGCTTGGCAATGGCTAAATACCCGGCATAAATTCAATGAAGTTGAAAAATCCCTCAGCCAGAAACTAGAGGAATACCAAGCCTTAAACCAGCAAAGCATGCTACTTGCCAAGCAGGCCGAAGAGCGCAGCATGCAAGCCAATGCGCGTACAGTAATCTTGGAACAGAAATTTGCGGAATCGCATGCCCAGCAAGAAATATTACAAGGCTTGTACGACCAGCTAGTAGAGAATCGCGAGGCCACCACTGTGGCGGAAGTTGAACAATTACTGACTATCGCTAACCAGCAGTTGCAATTGGCCGGCAATGTAAAATCCGCTTTATTAGCATTGCAGGAGGCAGATAAACGTTTGCAAACCTTAGACTTGCCACGTTCGATTCAATTACGCGAAACTTTGTCCACAGAAATTGAAAACCTGCGGAAGTTGCCGCAGGTTGATATCTCTAATATAAGTGCGCAATTGATTAGTCTGGCGGCTTTATGCGATACCTTGCTGCTTATCAGTGAACGCCAACCTACTCTAAACGCCAGGACTGCCCATCAAAAAAACACTCCTAACGAACATTTGAACTATGCACAAAAACTGGTGACTTCAATATGGGACGATATTAAGGATATGGTGACGGTAGAACGTATTGATAAACCTGAGCCGCCTTTGTTATCGCCAGATCATGCTTTTTACCTGCATGAAAACCTGAAACTGCGGCTTTTAACGGCACGAATCGCCTTATTACAGCACGATGAAACGACCTATAAAGCCGATATAAAAACCGTCAGATTATGGCTCAACCAGTATTTTGACACCAAGCACCCCAATACCATTAAGGCACTGAACATCCTGAATAAAGTATCAGCAAAGGATATCAACATTGAATTGCCCCAGCTTACTGAAAGTTTGAACGCGGTGAGTCGCTATAAGTTAAGCCTGGAAAAAGGGGCTGAGTAATGAAGCGCAGGGCTCTCTGGTGGTTATTCATGGTATTAGCACTGGTAATCATCGTGCTACTAGCGAGCAATAATGAGGGTTATATATTGATAGTGCGCTCACCGTACCGAGTGCAGTTTTCTTTTAATTTCTTCCTGATTTTCGTCGTCATCAGCTTTTTATTCGTCCATTATTGCCTAAGGCTCGTGCATTTTTTGCGACGTTTACCGGCAAGCAAGCGTAGTAAAAAAGAATCGCAGCGGTTACTGGCGAGTAATGAAGCCTTATTAGAAGGTTTGCATGCCCTAGCGGATGGCGATTACATACAGGCAGAGGCTGCTACCAAACGAGCGCATGACCTAATTCATGATGCCAACCTAGAAAAGCTTATCCAGACTATAGAAAATCAGAAGCAAGGAATTAATAGTTAAACAGCCATTGCGGCTGGTTTGGCATAGGTAAATGCATCAGATAGAAAAGCATCTTCTGCCAGCCCAAACTGCATGAAGCTCGTGTGTGCGATTTCTACCATAGCCGGCGCACCACAACAATACACTTCATAGTCACTTAAACCGGTACCAGCGAAATCATCTAGGACTGCCTGGTGGACAAAGCCAGTGCGGCCCTGCCAATCATCTTCTGGTTTTGCGTCAGACAATACTGGAATGAATTTGATATGTGGGTGACTTGCTGCCCAACTTTTTGGCAATCCAAGCTGATAAAGATCTTCCAACGCGCGAGCGCCCCAATATAGGGTTACTTCGCGTCTAATATCAGTATGTAGCATATGTTCGATGATGCCTTTGATAGGCGCAAAACCCGTCCCCCCAGCGACCATGATAATTGGTTTTTCAGAGTCTTCACGTAAATAAAAACTGCCAAATGGTGCCTCAATACGCATAATGGTTTTTTCAGGCATCTCATTAAATACATACTCGGTGAACTG
>JACDEP010000126.1 GCA_013816325.1 Methylotenera sp. | reverse complement strand
TTGGTTATCTGGTCAATGCTTTTAATACCATGCTTAGCGAAATAGAGCTGGGTAATAAAGCCCAGGCAACCTCGTTGGCTGATTTAGCATATGAAAATGCAGTGCGGAAAAAAACCGAACAAAAACTCCAAGAAGCGCACTCCGAACTTGAATACAAAGTCCAAGAGAGAACTGAAGACCTAAGAAAAGCACAATTTGCTTTGTTACAGTCTCAAAAACTCGATGCGGTCGGGCAATTAACCGGGGGGATTGCTCACGATTTCAATAATATCCTTCAAGTCATTGGTAGTAACTTAGAAATTCTTTCCATGAAATTCGGTAACGTCACTTCGGCCCACGAAAGAATAGAAAGTGCGCTTACTGCAGTAGATAGAGGTGCTAAGTTAGCTTCTCAATTGCTCGCCTTTGCCCGTCGCCAGCCACTTCAGCCAGTCCCAACCAACCTAAATAATCTCATGGCGAATATGGATGATTTATTACGACGTGCATTAGGAGAAAGCATAGAAACTGAAATTATCCATGGCGGTGGGTTATGGAACGTCATGGTAGACCGTAACCAAGTTGAAAATGTGGTCATCAATCTTTGCATCAATGCCCGTGACGCCATGAATGGTAATGGTCACCTGACTGTCGAAACTGGCAATGCAATGCTCGATGATCTATACGCAGATAGCAACACTGAAATAGTTGCCGGACAATATGTAATGCTGGCCATATCCGATACCGGATGCGGAATGGCACCAGAAATTTTGGAAAAAGCTTTCGAGCCTTTTTTTACTACCAAAGAGGAAGGTAAAGGGACCGGATTAGGCTTAAGTATGGCATACGGCCTTGTTAAACAAAGCGGCGGACATATCAAGATATACAGTGAAGTGGGCCATGGAACCACTATTAAAATCTACTTCCCTCGCGTGCAATTAGCGGAAGCAGAACATTTCATTAAAAAATCATCGGACGCCCAAGGCGGAAATGAATCTATTCTTGTCGTTGAAGATGATATGGCCGTACAGACAGCTGTTACAGACATATTGACCGGGTTGGGCTACCATGTCCAAAGCGCCTCAGATGCGCAGAGCGCGTTAGACATTATTGATAAAGGGCAAAAATTCGATTTATTATTTACCGATGTTGTCATGCCGGGAACTTTAAAAAGTTCAGACATGGCGAAAATAGTTAAGAAAAGATTACCTGAAATAGCCGTATTGTTTACTTCTGGATATACCCAAAATGCCATTGTTCATGGCGGCAAGTTGGATGCCGGTGTGGAGTTGATTAATAAGCCATATCGATACACTGATTTAGCCAAAAAAATAAGGATGGTTCTTGATAAATGCAGGAAAGAATCCAATGCTATAATCAGTGAAAAAGTCCTGAAAGAAAGTGAAAATAAATCAGGTCTTACAAAAGTTCTTGTAGTAGAAGATAATCATGACGCACAAATTACACTTTGCGAAATGCTTTCTATTCTTGGGTATGAATCAATAGGCGTATCGAATGGGCAAGATGCATTGGTTCATTTCAATAATTTCGACGTTTTACTGACCGATGTAAACTTACCAGGGATTAGCGGTATAGAGTTAGCCAAGAAATTTCACGCACTTCATCCTTCAAAACCTATCATTATTTCGTCGGGAATGGACGTATCTACTCAACTGCAGTTTGAAATCCAGCTATTACCCAAACCTTTTAGCATGACATTATTAGCAGAGATTTTACAAAAAACCAGAAGCTCATTCGATATAGATAAGAACATGAATTATTAATGTAACCACTTATGGAGGCGGCTTAATGGACCAATACATGAGATTGCTTCCACTGCATTGGCAAAAGCAAATTAGCTCCATTGATACATCTCATATTCGTCAATTTTTTCTCACAGTTAACGATAAACTATTTTTATATTAAAAGGTCTGTAGTGTGAATATGAAAACTAAGTGTATCCTCACATTTCGTTAAATATGTTGATTATTCTAAAGAGATGTCAGGAATATGAATGAAGAATAAATTACTTGTATTGTTGGCCTTTGTTACGGCTTTGCAGACCGGAGTAGCAACATCGGCTACTCAAGTCCCGCAAATCACTCCTTTAGGGCAACAAGCTGAAGCTGCTCATTTATCAGCTGAAGTCTTAACCCGATATCATTACAAGCCAGTAAAACTTGATGATATAAGCTCCGCAAAGATATTTGATAACTATATTAAGTCATTAGACAGTCAAAAAATATTTTTCTTGCAGGGTGATATTGATCGTATGGCAGAAACACGGACAAAGCTCGATGACGCGATTCTTAAAGAAGATTTGACTATTCCCTTTGCAATTTTCAATTTGTATGAGCAACGGGTTGTCGAGCGTAACACTTATGCCCGTTCATTATTAAGCAAAGGTTTTGATTTTTCGAAGGATGAAAGTTACGAAATCACACGCGAAAAATCAAAGTGGGCACAATCTCCAGATGAGCTAAATGACATTTGGCGTAAACGCGTTAAAAATGACTGGCTACGCTTAAAGTTAGCTGGAAAAGATGACAAAAGTATCTCTGCTGTACTAGATAAACGCTATGAGAATTTTTTAAAAGGCGTGACCAAAATCAAGAATGATGATGTGTTCCAGAGCTTTATGAATGCATACACCCTAACAGTAGACCCGCATACCAATTACTTTGGCATACGCGCTTCGGACGACTTTAATATCTCCATGAAGTTATCTTTGGATGGCATTGGTGCAGTACTTCAAGATAAAGATGAATACACCACAATCCGGGAATTGGTGCCAGGCGGCCCTGCTGCACTTTCTGGAAAACTGAATATTGGCGATCGTATTTTAGGCGTTGGGCAGGGCAATAACGCTATTGTAGATGTGACAGGTTGGCGTTTGGACGATACCGTGGATTTGATTCGCGGTCCTGAAAATTCAGTGGTGACTTTAGATATCCTGCCTGCGGAAGCAGGCCCTGATGGCAAACACAATATTGTCACGCTTACTAGGAAAAAAATCAGTTTGGAACAGCAGAATGCAAAAAAATCCGTGATTGAAGTGAAAGACGGCGATTCTATTCGCCGGGTTGGCGTAATTGATTTACCAGTCTTTTACCAGGATTTTGGTGCGCGTCAAAAAGGTGAAAAAGAATTCAAGAGTGCCGCCAGGGATGTTAAGCGCCTTTTGGAAGAACTTAAAAAAGATAAGGTTGATGCTGTATTGGTAGATTTACGAAATAATGGCGGCGGTTCATTGGATGAAGCCGTTGAACTGACCGGCCTGTTTATAGATAAGGGGCCGGTCCTTCAAGAACGCGATGTTAAAGGGGCCGTTAAGGTGGATAGCGACACTAAAAGCGGAGTTGCTTGGGACGGACCGCTGGGAATTCTAATCAATAGAGCCTCCGCTTCAGCCTCTGAGATTTTTGCGGCAGCTATTCAAGATTATGGCCGTGGTTTAATTATCGGCGAACAAAGTTTTGGTAAAGGCACAGTGCAATCCGTTGTTAATCTTGATAGCCTGGTAAGAAATGACAAGCCTAAGTTTGGTGAATTGAAAATGACCGTAGCACAGTTCTTTAGGGTTAACGGCGGGACTACACAACTTCGTGGCGTAACCCCGGATATAAGCTTACCTTCAATGACCAATGTTGAAGATTTCGGTGAATCGAGCTTTGACAATGCATTACCCTGGACGCAGATTAAAGCAGCTGATTACAATCCAGCTGGTAATTTGAAAGAACTTGTCCCCGTGCTGGTGGTAAAACATGAGGCACGAATAAGCAAAGACAAAGATTTTAAGTTCTTGATGGAAGATATTGCTGAAGCCAAAGCGCTAAATAGCAAAAATTTGATTTCACTCAATGAAGCTAAGCGTCGCAAGGAACGTGAAACGCAGGATTTGCGCCTAGCATCACGCGACCCCGATGGCAAAAAAGCCAATACTAGGAACGGTCAGCAGGATGATGGCCTAAACTCAAGCGAAAGAAATCTTAGTAAGGATTTAGAGTTGGAAAAATCTAGGAAGAATAATAAAGATATATACCTTAACGAAGCTGCAAATATACTTAGCGATCAAGTCAGTTTTCTAAAAACGGATAACAAAGCAGCTAATAATCAAACCAAATCTAAATAATGGCTTTGATTTTAAATTAGTCAGAAAATTGATTCAGTAGAGTTTATATAAAAGGGGTAAGGAACTCTTCTAAGAAGCTTTGGGTGATGAGTGCTTTTACCTA
Organism: Methylotenera sp.; assembly: GCA_013816325.1. Lineage (GTDB taxonomy): Bacteria > Pseudomonadota > Gammaproteobacteria > Burkholderiales > Methylophilaceae > Methylotenera. The sequence continues at coordinate 2,287 of JACDEP010000126.1, read as the reverse complement.
TCTAAATCCATACCTGACATTTCAAATGTAATTATTATTCTGCAAATATTGAGCTATCTGGCAACATTTTGGATGAGAGAACCTACCTGCGATTGCAGCTAGAATGCATCATATTCAACAAATGTAACTAAGCCATGGGGAGTGCCACGCTTTGATTTAGTAGGTGATAGGCATGGGCAACATTTAAAACTCAAGACTTTAATCGCTCATATCAGACAGATGAACTTCTTTATTGCAGTATAGACAAAATAGGATGACTGCACATATCCGTATTGGCATTTCCGGTTGGCGCTATGCACCTTGGCGCAAAGTATTCTACCCTAAAGATTTAACCCAGAAACGCGAGTTGGAATTCGCTTCGCGCGCCTTACCGACTATCGAGCTGAATGGTTCTTTTTATGCCCTGCAACGCCCTACCAGCTATATGCAATGGTACGAACAAACTCCTGAGAATTTCATTTTCAGCATTAAGGCAACGCGATATGTCACGCATATTCTGAGGTTGCGGGATATTGAAAAACCCATGGCAAATTTTTTTGCGTCCGGCTTATTGGCGCTTAATGAAAAATTAGGGCCTATCCTTTGGCAGTTCCCGCCCAGCTTCCGTTTTGATGCGAAGCTGTTTGAAGATTTTCTCAAGCTGCTGCCACATGACACATACTCCGCCTCCAAGTTGGCAAAAAACCGCGATGCTGGTATGCATGGTCGCGAATATTTTGAGGCTAATGAAAATCGACCATTAAGGCATGCTGTGGAAATCCGTAATCAAAGTTTTGAAACACCGGACTTCATTCATCTCCTGAGAAAATATAAGGTAGCGCTGGTGATTGCAGATACTGCGGGCAAATGGCCTTATAAAGAAGATATCACTGCTGATTTTACTTACCTACGCTTGCATGGGGCTGCAGAGTTATATGCTAGCGGTTACACCGATAAAGCCCTAGATAGCTGGGCAGCACGTATAGCAGCATGGAGCATGGGTGAGCAACCCAATGACGCCCATTTGATATCTGAAGACCCGCCACCTTCGCGGAAGTCACGTGATGTCTACTGCTATTTTGATAACGATGTGAAAGTGAAAGCGCCCTTCGATGCGCGCAAACTGCTAAAACGCCTTGATTTAGAATCTGGTCTGGCAGATTTGGATTGGTCTCATGCAGATGAACCTGGTGAGGTTAATCCTACCAAGGCACGTGGCCGTTCAAAACAATGAATATTAGAGCTCGCTAAATAGTCCAAAAACTTTGGCAAACAAATCCACTTCAGAAATCTGCGCTATCAACTTTGCCATTCCGCAGCACATTAGTATAATCATTAACTTATCAATGGGGATTCAGCAGCCTCCCCGCATCAAGATACTTTAGCTTCCGAAACAGTGTCCAAGGTCTGCTCCAATCTTGGGTTTTGATACCCACCTTAGGAGTCTCTATGGATGCAACCAATAAAAACCAAAATTTGGCAGAAGCTGCTCCGGAAGCAGTTTCACTAGCGCAAGCATTTTTATATTGGCTAAAACTGGGCTTCATCAGCTTCGGCGGCCCTGCCGGCCAAATTTCCATTATGCATCATGATTTGGTAGAAAAAAAACGCTGGATCTCAGAGCAGCGTTTTTTACATGCGCTTAACTATTGCATGGTGTTGCCCGGCCCCGAAGCACAACAATTGGCAACTTACATCGGCTGGCTCATGCATCGCACCTGGGGTGGCGTCATTGCTGGCGCGCTATTTGTACTGCCATCTTTCCTTATCCTAACTTTCTTAGCATATATTTATATGGTGTATGGAGCTGTGCCGGCTGTGGCTGGCGCACTGAACGGTATTAAACCAGCGGTCGCTATTGTATTATTTGCCGCCTACCGCATAGGCTCTCGGGCATTGAAGAACCATATCCTTAGGTCTATTGCATTATTGGCGTTTCTGGCAATTTTTGCATTCAAGTTGCCGTTTCCTATCATTGTATTGGCTGCAGGCTTAATAGGGCATTTTGGTGGACGCTCTTATCCTCAATACTTCAAAGTGGGTAGTGGGCACAAAGCCGGTGAGACCAATTATGGCCGTGCTTTAATTGACGATGACACACCAGCTCCTGTCCATGCCTGTTTCAGCTGGAAAAAATTAGGCAAGATTGCCATAATAGGTATTAGCCTTTGGTTGACCGCAATGGCAGCACTGATTTTTGTTTATGGCTGGCAGGCGACATTTAGCCAAATGGGCTGGTTCTTTACCAAAGCCGCCTTGCTAACATTTGGCGGTGCTTATGCAGTATTGCCTTATGTTTACCAAGGAG
>JACDEP010000225.1 GCA_013816325.1 Methylotenera sp. | reverse complement strand
CCTCCTAATAAGCGGCTAGCTCACCTTATCCAAGGGCTAGAAGCTAAGGCTCTCAGAGCAGCCTTCACTCTTTATCCTGATAACATAATGTTACTCATGCACGACGGATTTGTATCTACGCGGCAGTTAGAAATACCTCTAATTGAAAAAGCTATCTATGATGAGACTGGGTTGAAGCTGGAGATTGAACACAAAATAATTCAATTACCGGCTGACTATGATTTATGATGTTTTCAAATGGTGAAAAAACCAAAGTGCCAAAATACGTACAAGCCAATGTTTGTAACTGATACAGAAGTTTATTTTTTCTATATTGCAGGTTAATACATCCTTCTCTCTTCCTCCTACTGCTACTGCTACTGCTACTGCTTCTGCTCTTCCTTTCTTGTGTTTGTTGTTGTCCTTCCTGCCTATTCTTGTATGGTATTACCAGGGTATTAATTTTAAGGTCTCTTCGGCGCGCCGCAAAAAACGTAAAAACCACAAAATTCGCTAAACTTTTTTCTCTGAATGTTCAAAAATAATGATAATAAATGGACTACAACTAAAACAAATAAAAGTTAATCAGACGAATACAAGGCAAAAAAATACTAGTGCAAAAAGTAAGCAAATGGAAGCAGTAATCACCCCGAGTACTTTCATAATTGGTCTATTGCAAAGCGATTAATACTGCAAGATGAAATCGGTACAGAGCTACTACTCTCTCAACTTAAGAATTATCAGACACTGTACTTGGCAGGTTTACATCTACAAAAAATGATCAATGTATTCAAATTAAACTAGTGGATAAGTTTTGGAACACTGGCGGAAATAATAAAAAAAATAGAAATAATCAGCACCTAGTGTTTACATGGCATGATTTTGGGATTACAAGAAATTGAACAACCTGGCTGATTACGGATCAACCGATAATAACATCGCAGAGATAACCCGCAAAATTAACTGTGGATACAACGGCTTGGCTGAACGGCTGGCATTGTTTGATAAGTTTCATAGGGCGTTGGCGTAGAGATGGCTAAGAAAAAAGGAGCAGGCGCACCAGTTCGGATAGATTGGGAACGGATGGAAGCGGATTGGAGGGCGGGAATTAAGAGTGCTGCAGTAATGCCCGTGGAATATATTGCGGCGACCGGTCAAAAAGTAACCGGACAAGGTATACGCAAGAATTTTGTCGAGAAAGGTATACCGCGTGATCTGTCAGCAAAGATCAAATCCAAAGCGGATGAATTAGTTTCAAAGCAATTAGTTTCAGGATTAGTTTCAGGTGAAGCCAACCATTCTGAATCTGAAATTATTGAAGCAAACGCCCAACATAACGCCACCATACAAGTCAACGAGCGGCGGGATGAAACCAGAGCCAGAAAGTTATCAATGAGTTTTCTGGATGAATTGGAACATCAGGTAGAGAACAAGGATTTATACAAACAATTGGGCGAACTATTAAGTAGGGGAACGAATAGGAGATAATAATCTACCAGAAATAGCAGATTTAACTCAACTCGATGTAGTTGCAAAGGTATATGAAACTGATCTGACTAAAATCAAAATTGGATAAAAAGCTTTTATTAGTGTATTAGGGCTGAAACAGCTTTATAAACAACGGGGGCTGTACCTACGTGGCTAGAAATAGGGTACTGTCCGCACCTTTACCGAGACCGAGCATCTTGGTTACACCCTATTAGTAGGGGTATTGCATCGCATTACTTTGCGCAACTAGCCCCTAATTTAACCGCCGATTCGCCAGAATAATCGCCGGACTAATGCCAATTTATTATTTTAATTCAACGACATCCAATGCGATTTCTAATTCTCCCGCCGGTTTACATCACCGGCATTATCTCTCTTCCAACCCTTCTCTTTAGTCCTTCTTATGAGTTTAGAATCTATTCCAAGCTTGAGCATGCCTCTGTATGAATAGCGTACGATTCATAAAGCTCAGACCATGAAGTGGTGGAAATAACCCGCAAGATTAATGGTGGATACAACGGCCTGGCTGAACGGCTGGCATTGTTTGATAAGTTTCACAGGGCGCTGGCGTAGATATGGCTAATAAGAATAAAAAAATAAATTGGGAATTGATGTGATCTGCTTGGATTGCAAACGTCAAGCCAGTGGCGCAGTTATCAAAAGAATATATGCCTCTATACTATTTTCAGTTTTATCTGAGTGTGCGTCAGGCAAGCATTGAGAAGGCGTAGCGGTAACTCGGCCTCCCACATACGCCGGTTGAAACGGTAGCAGAACTCATTGA
>JACDEP010000125.1 GCA_013816325.1 Methylotenera sp. | reverse complement strand
GGTGATTCGATGCGCTCACGCATCAAGCAAGTGGCCTCAGGCCGTTTTGGGGTAACGGCAGAGTATTTAGCCTCTGCAGACCAGATTCAGATCAAGATGGCACAAGGTGCAAAACCTGGTGAAGGTGGCCAATTACCTGGCCATAAAGTTTCAGAATACATCGCTAAATTGCGTTTCTCAGTGCCGGGCGTAGGTTTGATCTCACCGCCGCCGCATCATGATATTTATTCCATTGAAGATTTAGCGCAGCTGATCCATGACTTGAAAAATGCCAATCCAAAAGCGTCTATCTCGGTAAAGCTTGTTTCAGAAACAGGTATCGGTACCGTGGCGGCTGGCGTAGCAAAAGCTAAGTCAGACCACATTGTGGTGGCCGGCCATGACGGTGGTACTGGCGCATCACCAATTTCATCGGTAAAACATGCAGGTACTCCATGGGAACTTGGTTTGGCTGAAACGCAGCAAACTTTAGTACTTAACCAGTTGCGCGGCCGCGTAGTGGTTCAAGTAGACGGGCAAATGAAAACCGGCCGTGATGTATTGATTGGTGCATTGTTAGGTGCTGATGAATTTGGCTTTGCTACGGCTCCATTGGTAGTTGAAGGTTGTATCATGATGCGTAAGTGTCATTTAAACACTTGCCCCGTTGGCGTAGCGACACAAGACCCAGAATTACGTAAACGCTTTACTGGGCAACCGGAACATGTGGTGAACTACTTTTTCTTCGTAGCCGAAGAAGTCCGTGAATTAATGGCTTCTATGGGTATCGCTAAGTTTGATGACCTGATTGGCCGTGCTGACCTGTTGGATATGCAAGCCGGGATCGATCACTGGAAAATTAATGGTCTGGACTTCAGCAAGATATTCCACTTGCCGGAAATGCCTGCGGAAGTTTCCCGCAAAAACAATGATGTGCAAGACCACGGTTTAGTGAATGCCTTAGATAACAAGCTGATCGATTTGGCTAAAAACGCATTGGAAACTGGTAATAAAGTGGTGTTGGACATAGCTATCACCAATACTAACCGTACCGTAGGTACGATGCTGTCAAACCAGGTGGCAACACGTTACGGCAATGCAGGCTTGCCTGATGACACGATACATGTGAATTTCACAGGTACGTCCGGCCAAAGTTTCGCGGCATTTTTGGCCAAGGGGATCACATTTGAGCTAACCGGCGAAGGTAACGATTACGTTGGTAAAGGCTTATGTGGTGGTCGTATCGTCATCAAGCCGCCAGTTGCATTCCGCGGCATTGCGCATGAAAACATCATCATCGGCAATACCGTCATGTATGGCGCTACTACCGGTGAAAGTTACTTCAGGGGTGTCGCGGGCGAGCGTTTCTGCGTGCGTAACTCAGGGGCATCTGCGGTTGTCGAAGGCGTTGGTAACCATGGTTGCGAATACATGACAGGCGGAACTGTGGTGGTATTAGGTTTAACCGGCCAGAACTTTGCCGCAGGCATGAGCGGTGGCGTGGCTTATGTGTATGACGAAGATGGCTTATTTGCTAAGCGCTGCAATATGAGCATGGTTTCACTTGAAAAAATAGAACCTGCTGAAGCTAGCGTAGGCAAAATTCGCCACTTGAATCAGCCAGATGAAACAACACTAAAAACTCTAATAGAGAAACATGCTAAATATACGGGTAGCGTACGGGCGAATGCCATCTTGGCAGATTGGGCAAACTATAGGACTAAGTTTGTAAAAGTCATGCCAAATGAGTATAAACGTGCCTTGTTAGAACTCGCTGAAGATAAAGCACTAGTTGCTGCATAAATAGCAGCTGCATAAGGGAAAGACTTTAAATATGGGTAAAGTAACGGGATTCATGGAATATGAACGGCTGGCAGAAGCAAATCTGCCAGTAGAGAATCGGGTTAAAAATTACAAAGAATTTGTATTACATTTAACTGACGACCAAGCCAAGCAACAAGGCGCACGCTGTATGGATTGCGGTATTCCATTTTGTACAACGGGTTGCCCTGTTAATAACATCATCCCAGACTGGAATGACTTGGTTTACAACCAAGATTGGCATAGTGCGATAGAAGTATTGCATTCAACCAATAACTTCCCGGAATTCACTGGACGTATTTGCCCTGCTCCTTGTGAGGCGGCATGTACGTTGAATATCAATGATGATGCTGTCGGCATTAAGTCCATTGAACATGCGATTATTGATAAAGCTTGGGAAAATGGTTGGGTTGTACCACAAATTTCAAATATCAAGACTGGTAAAAAAGTTGCTATTGTAGGCTCCGGCCCGGCAGGTATGGCAGCCGCACAGCAACTTGCACGCGTCGGTCATGAAGTCGTTGTCCTAGAAAAAAGCAACCGCATTGGAGGCTTATTACGCTACGGTATCCCCGATTTCAAAATGGAAAAAATGCATATCGACCGCCGCATGGCACAGATGGAAGCTGAAGGCGTTGAATTCCGCGTGAACCAAAACGTGGGGGAAAACGTGAAAGCCGCAGATTTGCTGGCAGAGTTCGATGCTGTGATATTAGCCGGTGGTGCAGAGCAGCCACGCGACTTGCCAGTAATAGGTCGTGAACTAGATGGCGTGATGTACGCGATGGACTTTTTGACTCCGCAAAACAAAGTTGTAGCTGGCGATACTGTTTCTAACCAAGTACTGGCCACTAATAAAAACGTCGTTGTTATCGGTGGCGGTGATACTGGTTCTGACTGTGTAGGAACCTCCAATCGCCATGGTGCATTGTCCATTACACAATTTGAATTAATGCCGCAGCCACCAGAAAAAGAAAATAAGGAACTCATATGGCCAAACTGGCCATTAAAGATGCGTACTTCAAGTTCGCATGAAGAAGGTGCAAACCGGGACTGGTCCATCACCACCAAGGAACTCATTGGAGAAAACGGCAAAGTCACCCACTTAAAAGGCTGTAGAGTCGAGTGGAAAGACGGCAAGATGATAGAAGTAGCCGGTTCGGAATTTCTGATTAAGGCGGATTTAGTATTACTGGCGATGGGCTTTGTGTCACCCGTGCAAAAGTTATTAGATGCATTTGACGTTGAAAAAGATCAACGCGGTAATGTTAAAGCTGTTACAGAAGGTACTGATAGTTATCAAACCAGCAAGGCTAAAGTATTTGCCGCAGGTGATGCACGCCGCGGTCAATCGTTAGTGGTTTGGGCGATTCGCGAAGGTCGTCAGGCAGCGAAGGCGGTAGATGAATTCTTAATGGGTAATTCTACGCTTCCTAGGTAATTATTAACCCTCATTTCTTTTCCAATCAGTTTTGGACGAGGCGCCCGAACGCTGACAGTACAAGCTGAGAGTACATGTTAGTACGGCAAGTGAGGGCAACAAAGTCCAAGATTGATTTGAAATGAAATTACAAAACGATACTTTCTTAAAAGCGCTGATGCGTGAGCCAACTGATTACACACCGGTATGGATGATGCGCCAGGCCGGGCGTTATTTACCGGAATATCGTGAAAGCCGCAAGACAGCTGGTAGTTTCCTGCAACTCTGTAAAAATCCAAGTTTCGCTACTGAAGTAACGCTGCAGCCGCTAGATCGCTATCCCTTGCTGGATGCTTCAATCTTATTCTCTGATATTCTGACCGTGCCAGATGCGATGGGTTTAGGACTGTATTTTGAAGAGGGCGAAGGCCCAAAATTCGAGCGTACTTTGCGCGAAGAAGCTGATATCCAAAAGCTAGCTGTACCAGATATGGCAAGTCTGCAATATGTATTTGATGCCGTCAGCCAAATCCGTAAAACATTGAATGGCCGTGTGCCACTAATCGGTTTCTCAGGAAGCCCTTGGACGCTTGCGACCTATATGGTCGAAGGTAAAGGAGGTACGGATTTTTTAACAATCAAAAAAATGGCCTATGCGCGCCCTGACTTATTGCATCGTATCTTGGACATTACAGCGCAAACCGTGATTCAGTACCTCAATGCGCAAATCGCAGCGGGTGCCCAGGCCGTAATGATATTCGATTCATGGGGTGGCGCATTGTCGCATAACGCCTATATTGAGTTCTCATTAAACTATATGCAAAAGATCGTGAATGGCTTAACCCGTGAACATGATGGCCGTATCGTACCGCGCATCGTATTCACCAAAGGCGGTGCATTGTGGTTAGAAGCACAAGCGGAAATTGGCGCAGATGTACTAGGCTTGGATTGGGCGGTAGACATTGGGTCAGCACGCAAACGTGTGGGCGATAAGGTAGCGTTACAAGGTAATTTGGATCCTGCCATATTATTATCCACTCCTGCTGCGATTGAAAAAGAAGTGGTAAATATTTTAGCAAGTTACGGGCACGGCAATGGTCATGTATTTAATCTTGGGCATGGCATTACGCAATGGACACCGCAAGAGAATGCAGCGGCAATGCTTGCAGCTGTGCGGGAACATAGTAGGCAATATCACAGTAAATAATTAAATAAGAAAGTTAAATGAGCCCGCCATGCACGGGCTTTTAATTACAAAATAATAAGCTCAAAAAATCATTGCACCATTGCGATGCATATCCAATAAAATGCCCTCACGTTACACCATTTCGTAGCAATTAACTTCATAAAGATGTAACAAATTAAGCATACGATACAACCTCATAGCGCTACACAAGAGGGCTAGTTATCTGAGTTATAGCCAGTTAAGTTATCTAAAACCACAACGCAACTATAGAAATATAGTTGAATATAGCTAATAGCGTAATCCAATGGTATGAGATTTGCTTCTCAGCACTAACAGCCCAGTGTCGGGCCCATCATAAAAAATAAAACAAAGACGTCTATTTGGTATCTATCAAATAGGCGTTTTTAGGGAAAATATAAATGTTGATTTCTTCTACGGCGATTGTTCTTGAGGAAGATTATGCACTCGCCCACGTAGACCAGGCGTCGTTAGGTAACGTGAAACAATCCATGCGTACGAATGAAGATCGTGCTTATGGATATTTTGGAGGGAAGCGCTTAGATAGTGCGTTCCAGCCTATTTATAGTCTCGCACATCGGCGTATTGTTGGTCATGAGGGATTATTACGTGCTAGCAAGCTTGGCGGTAAAAACATTCCTCCCTTACAGGTGTTTATGGGTGAAGCCGGACATATCGGCGATGTCCAGTCAGTTTTCTTGGATCGCTTATGCCGCACTATCCATTTACATAATTATCAGTTAGAACAAGCTAATAATTTATGGCTGTTTTTAAACGTTTCGGCTCAGGTCATCAATCGTCGCCGTGACCATGGGCCATTTTTTGCAGAATTGATGGCGAGTTATGGTATTGCCCCTAAACGCGTTGTAGTAGAAATAGTTGAAGGTGTGATTCCGGATGCTAAATTACTGGATGAAGCAGTCAAATTCTATCGAGATGCTGGTTGCCTGATAGCGATTGATGACTTTGGCGCGGAAGCTTCAGACATTGAACGTATATGGCGCGTGAACCCTGATATCGTCAAACTTGACCGTAAATTAATTGCCTCAGCAGAATCCAATGATAAGGCACGCCGCATATTGCGTGCTACCGTGGCGCTTATTCATGAGTGTGGTAGCTTAGCTTTAATCGAGGGTGTAGAAAACCGTGAACAAGCAATTATCGCTTTGGATAGTAATGCAGATTTGGTGCAGGGTTTTTATTTTGCGATGCCTTCTGCCCAACCATTACAGTACGGTGATGGCGGAATAGGTGAACTCGCAGACCAAAAATCTTCAGTGTCTATGGATGAATTACTGCCTTATATGGACAAATTCAAGTCTGCGCTAAAAGACATGGCGCAAAACAAACCTATAGCGTCTGCATGTGCTTCATTGCTTGAAATGGAGAGAATAGATTGTTGCTACGTATTAGACGCCTATGGCAAGCAGCTTGGTGACACCATAATCGCAAAGCGATCAGCGAGCCTTACTCCTTTCTTACCGTTAGAAAAAGCAACCGAGGCAGATTGGTCACGCAAACCATATCATTATCGCGCCATTTTTCAACCCGGCGAGTTACAGGTTAGTCGGCCTTATCTATCACTAGCAAGCTCACGTTTATGCGTGACTTTGTCAGCAACATATGAGGCCGAAGGGCAATTGCGGGTGTTATGTTGCGATGTAGAATGGCGAGATATGAACGGCCGGGAAATAGGAATGGCAGCTCAATATGCTTTTTAATAAAAAAGCCCTCAAATGAGGGCTTTTTGTTAAAAAGACATACGCTTCATGGTGTTGTCTTTATCAATGAATTTATGTTTAAGCGCACCTAGTACATGTATCGCTATCAATACCAGTAGGATAATCCCTATCACTTCATGTGCTTCTTTGTAAAGTTCACGCATAGCGTTATTATCCAAGCCTTTGATAAACGGCATGCCAAACCATTTAATGCCGTATTTACTATAAATTGACATGATGATGCCACTGAGCGGTAGGGCAATTAATACAACGTACAACACACGGTGTATAAACGTCGCAAACGTTTTTTCCCATTTTTTATAAGTGTCTAATAATTCCGGAGGGGTGTTCATAAATCGCCATAAGATGCGGATGAGGATAATCGCAAATACGGTTAAACCTAATGAC
>JACDEP010000224.1 GCA_013816325.1 Methylotenera sp. | reverse complement strand
CCAATGTAGGAATACGCCGCCAGAAAAATCCGACTATGCCAAAAGCCAAACCGGCTAGCATGGTTATGTGGAGCCCTGAAATGCTCATTAAATGACTTGTGCCTGTACGCAAAAATACTTGCCAGTCATCCGCACTAATCTGCTTGTCGTCACCCATCACCAGCGCTTGGATGACGCCGCTATAAGGCTTATGCGCTAATACCCGCTCAATACGTTGCTTAATTCTTTCCCTAAGATGCTCAACCATATAACTTGGTCGCCATACAAAATCATCAAGCTTGCTATTTGCCGCGTTATTTTTGATGCTACCGGTTGCGCGGATATTTTCGCCTAACGCCCATGATTCAAAATCAAAACCATGTGGATTTGCTGTACCGTGCGGACGTTTCAAACGTACCGTAAGCTGCCAGCGTTCGCCTGCATGAAATTGATTTATAGGCGGTGTTTCTTGCTCAGAATTATTGGCATTTTTAAAAAAGACATATTGGTTCAAGCTGATATGCTTAGGCACAAGCGCTTCTTTACTGATGATGCGCTCTACATCAAAGTGAAAACGCACGCCCCGTTCAGCCACTTCCGGAACGCTTGCCACTACGCCGACAATTACAATGGTTTTCTGCTCCCATTGGTGCGGAAGCTCATCATTCATACGCCAAATGGCAAAGCCACTGGTCCACACTATGCTGAACAGTAATGCAGCCAAACCGAATATTGAACTTCGTAATACCTTATGAAGTTGGAAGCTACAACGAGGATGCAACAGCGTACACCACATTATAAGGGCTGCAAGGAAAATGCCTGTGAGCAATGCTGGGCTTGGCAAATAAGCCATTTGCTGCACAGACCAAGCACCAAGAACAAACATCAGTGCATTCAGTATCATGTAGACGAACTAAACGTTAAATTTGCTGAAGCAGACCGTCAACCAGATGGTATTGACGTTGCATCTTCTGGGCGAGCTCTTGGTCATGCGTAACGACCACAAGGCTCAATTGCTGCGATTGATTCATTTCCAGTAGCAGGTCAAACACGGCATGTGCAGTATGGCGATCCAAATTACCGGTCGGTTCATCGGCCAATATACATTTAGGCTGCGTGACTAAAGCCCGGGCGACCGCGGCTCGTTGGCGCTCGCCACCGGAAAGCTCGCCAGGCATATGTTCCAAACGATGTTTAAGCCCGACTTTTGTCAATGTTTCTGCCGCTATAGTAAGCGCCTCTTCACGGGATAAGCGACGAATCAATAGCGGCATCGCCACATTTTCCAGCGCTGTAAATTCCGGCAGCAAATGATGGAATTGATAGACAAAACCTAGCGCCTGATTACGCAACAATCCTTTTTTTGTTTCATTCAGTTTTAAGAGATTTTGGTCGAGAATCTGTACTTCGCCTTCACTGGGCACATCTAAACCGCCTAGTAAATGCAGCAAGGTACTTTTACCAGAGCCTGATGTACCGACGATCGCGACCTGTTCACCCTCACTCACACTAAGGTTAATGCCATTGAGCACAGCAACCTCTAAGCCCTGGTAGGTTTTATGTAAATTTCTGCAAGAAACTATGCTATTCATATCTTAGTGCCTCAGCAGGGTTTATTTTACTGGCTTTCCAGCTAGGATAGATGGTTGCTAGCAAGCTCAATACAAAAGACAAAACCACAATTGTGGTCACGTCTGACCAGATCAGGTCGGACGGCAAATCGCTGATGTAATACACGTCCTTCGCTAAGAATTGCACGTGGAATAGGCCCTCAATGAAGGGGATAATGGTACTGATATTCAACGCGATCAAAACGCCGAAGAACGCGCCAACCACGGTGCCAATCACTCCGATAAGCGCACCTTGAATGATGAAAATCGTCATAATACTGGCCGGACTTGCGCCAAAGGTACGCATAATGGCGATATCAGCACGCTTATCTGTCACTGCCATCACTAGCGTAGAAACTATATTAAAAGCCGCTACCGCTACTATCAGGGTGAGAATGATAAACATCACCCGTTTTTCCATCTGCACGGCGCGGAAAAAGTTGGCGTGCTGCTGTGTCCAGTCAGTGACATAATATGTGGCAGATTGATTGACTTGTTGACTGGAGGGATTATTAAGCTGCTCGCTAATGGATGCCGCAATCGTTGGCGCATTAAACAGGTCATCCAGCTTCAAGCGCAAGCCGGAAACTTTATCGCCCATCCGATAAAGCTTGGCGGCATCGTCCACATGAATCAGCGCCAAACCAGCATCATATTCATACATAC